>CAYWNG010000833.1:0-2739 GCA_964458685.1 uncultured Pirellulaceae bacterium | reverse complement strand
TGACTTGGGTGGCATGGCTGTGGCTTACGAAGCTTACAAGATTTCGTTGATCGGTAAGGAGTCGCCAACAATCGATGGACTAACTGGTGAGCAACGGTTCTTTATGGGCTGGGCTCAGATTTGGCGACGACTTTATCGCGAACCAGAACTGCGCAAGCGATTGGTTCAAGATCCGCACTCGCCAAGCGAGTATCGTTGCAATGGAATTCTCTCCAATATGGATGCGTTCTACGAGTGCTTTAGCATCAAGCCAAGCGACCCCATGTACATCGCTCCCGAGAATCGCGTGCGCATCTGGTAGCGCGAGGCAGCGAGGTAGGGTGCGGTTGAGGAACGAAACCCACCGGTCTTTCTTGCTCTTTCCTGCTTCCGGGCATGCCTAGACGGGCATGCGCAGTCCCGCTGCGAAAGCCGCAGGTGCACATGAGTGACATTGGACGTCTCGCCCGTTCTTTGGATCTGAACCCTGGCGGGATCAGCTACGAATTGCTACTTTCGCGGAATGCAAAAGGAAAGCTCGCATCCAAAGGCGACTGGCTTAAATCGGCCAAGAACGGTGCGATTCGTTCGACGACAACTTGAGTCAGTGCTTCGCCTTTACTGGCTGATGCAAGATGCGGATTGCCCGATCCGCTATTGGTAGTCAAAAGGTGCCAAGGCCGGCTAAGCCCAACCCATCCTTCTTGCAACGCTTGAAAGCGGAGTGGCCGAGTTTGACCGTCGTCAGCTTGCAAGCTTCCGTCAGCTCGCAAGCGTACGAGGTCCGGTCGAAAGGCGAGGATCACTGAGGTCTCCATTTCGCCGGCGTGATCTTCGGCATGGTGGCAGATTTTGCTGGCTGCATCTTTGACCATCTGAAACCAATTGCACAAGAAGATGTGCACCGAGGTTTGTCCGTAAAGTTCGCGGAGCATGGGCTTGAACTCATTGCCGCCATGACTGTTGAAGATCAGCAGCTTTTGAATGCCTGCTCCTTCCAAAGACTGCACCAAGTCGCGAAGAATCAGGTGCACCGTGGATGGCTGTAGATTCATAGCCAGCGGAAACTGGCGCATGTTCGTTTCGGTGCCATAAGGAATTGCAGGCAGTTGGACAAGCTTGGCTCCCAATTGGCAGGCCGCTTCGCAGCATCGATCGGCTAAGTGCCAAGCTTCAAGAGTGTCTGTTCCGTAAGGTAGATGAAGATTGTGTGGTTCAGTCGCACCCATGGGTAAGACTGCTACTTGAGGCTGTAGATTTCGAACGTCCTCAAGAGTCATTTCCTCAAGGAGCCAATGTTTGGACCGGACAAATGTCATCGATGTGTGCCTTGGAATGTGAAGATAGTTCGAATGCGAAACAGGTCGCCTGTCGAGTGAACGTCAGAACACAAGTGGGGTGTAACTAGGTGGCCAGTCCAGCGAGCCTCGCAGGCCCTAGTTTCTTTGTCAAGAATCTCAAGTCCCACACTCAAGAATTTGTTGTCAAAACTACGCAAAATCTGGATAACTGACCGTGCGAAAAGTCTGCGGTCTAACCGCCAAGTCAGTTTGGTTTTACGTTGTCAACTAAAATTGCCGATACTGCCCAGACGCCGCCTATTTTAAGTCCATCGAATGTACATTAGGATCAATCCTGCGGCCGCCTTTGATGATAGCAATACTACTCGATAATCGGCGAGTCGCCCGCAGTGCCACAAAATTCCCAAACGACAACGCTTGTACGAAACACGACCAAGCGGCGACAAGTCCCCGAGTTTAGGCTTATGATTTCACCAACAGGCAGTGTGGCAAAACGCAAAGACGATGGCACATTGCGAGTTCGATCTCGTTTGGGAAAGTATCGAATCGAGCGACGCTTGGCTGAGGGTGGATTCGCGCACGTCTATCAAGCTTTGGATACTGTCGAAGGCGTTCGCGTTGCTTTGAAGATGCCGCACCAGAGCATTGTCACGCCAAGTATGTTGGAGATGTTTCAGCGCGAAGCCAGATTGGTAGCGAAGCTGGATCATCCGAACATCCTGCCCATCAAGGACGCAAACTTCATCGATGGGCGATTTGTGATTGCAAGTCGTTTGGGTGAGCAGAGCTTGCAGGATCGGATGCGAAAGCGGATCGCCTTCGAGTCAGCTCTAGAGATGGTCCTTCAAATCGTCTCTGCGGCAGCTTACGCGCATAGCCAGCGAATCATCCATTGCGACATCAAGCCCGACAATTTGCTTTTCGTGAACGGCCGCTTGCAATTGGCCGACTTTGGAATTGCTCGAGTTGCTCAAAAGACCATCAAGGGATCGGGGTCGGGCACAGTAGGTTATATGGCACCCGAGCAAGCGATGGGGAAACCCAGCGCGAAGAGCGATGTGTTTTCGCTGGGGCTTTTGACCTACAAGATCATGACAGGGCATTTGCCAGAATGGCCTTTTGAGTGGCCCTTTCAAGGTGCCGCCAACTTGCGTCGCAAAGCACATCCTGATCTGATTGCAATCATTCGTAAGTCCTTGGAAGTGCGTCCAAGCAAGCGGTACAAAGACGCTAATGAAATGCTTGCAGCTCTACAAAAAGTGCGACGCAAAGCTCTACTCTTTCACCGAAGACATCGCAGTCCAGCGGTTTAAACCGGCGTGAACCCGGTATAACCCCAAGCTAGTTTCTTTGCAGCTATTAGCGGCTTGGGTCAAAAAATGCGGCGCAATGCACGATGCACGATGTGCAATGCGTTAGAGACTGTCCGGTTTGGAATCTCAATGAAGACATTGAAGCC
>CAYWNG010000832.1:0-2741 GCA_964458685.1 uncultured Pirellulaceae bacterium | reverse complement strand
GTGCAGTCTTGTAAGCGAACGACTTGATCGCCAAGCTGCTCGGCTTCGGCGCGATTGTGGGTGATGTGAATCACGGTGACAGTGCGCGAGTCGCGGAGCTTTTTCAAAAGCTCGACCAGTTCTTCGCGAGTCGTATCGTCGAGCGCGCTAAGCGGTTCGTCTAACAAAAGTACGGGTGGCTCAAACGACAGAGCGCGGCCGAGGGCGACGCGCTGAGCTTCTCCGCCGCTAAGCCCCGCAGGCAATCGATCTAGCAGATGAGCAATGGAAAGCTCGCCGGCTAACTGATTGGTTCGCTGTTCAATCCAAGATGCGTCAACCTTGCGGAGCTTCAGCGCGAATTGCAGATGCTGGCGAACCGTCATCGTCGGAAAAAGAGCCAGATCCTGAGGCACATAGCCCAAGCGTCGATCCGCAGGCGTCGCGTCGGTCACGTCGTGCTCGCCGACAAAGATTTTGCCTCGCTGAATCGGACGCAGCCCGCAAATGGCTTCCAGTAACGTTGTCTTGCCGCAACCGGTCTTGCCCATCAGCGCAACATACTTGCCAGCTTGAACGGACAGATTGACTTTCCGCAACGCGAACTGACCAGCTTCGATATCGACATCTTCCAAGCGTATCATGATCGCTCCAGTCCCATCGCTCGCAGAATGACAAGAACGATCAGAGCCATCGCCACCATCACTAGAGAAATCGCTACGGCCGAGTTCAATTCGCCCACGCTAAGCTCGAGAAACACCGAGGTCGAAAGGACTTCCGTCTTCATACGAGTCGCTCCGGCAAAGACCATGATCGGACCAAACTCGCCCAACGAACGCGACCAAGCGATGGTCCCCGCCGTAATCAACCCGCGCGTGCTTTGCGGTAGCGCAATTTGGAAAAAGGCCTGAGATCGAGTGCAACCCAATGTCCTGGCAACCTCCTCGGCCCGCGGGTTCATTTGATCAAAGGTGACTCGCATCGTTCGCACAGCAAAGGCACACGAGACCGCAAACTGAGCGATGACGATCGCCGGCCAATTGAAGGTGATCTCGATGCCCGTGTGTTGCCGCAGCCAAGCGTCGATCTGCCAGTTGCCGTGAAAAAGAATCAGCAAGCTTAGTCCTAAAACCAACGGCGGAAGCACGATAGGAATGTCAACGATCGCATCGACCAGCCACTTCAGCGGAAACTTGTAACGAGACAAAAGATAGGCCAGTGGTGTCGCTACCAGGAGCGACCAAATGGCGGCCAGAGTGCACGTGAGTATCGTCAAGAAAAACGAGAAGCGAATCTCAGCCTTGCTAAAGACGGCGGCAAAATCATCGAGCGAAACAAACGCAACATCGGCGAGGATCATCACTACGATTAGCAAGATGAAACTTGCTGACGCACTACTCATGCATAGAAAGAAAGCCACGTCGGCGGATTTGCCGGATCTCTTTCGTGGTGCATTGGAAGTTGTCATTGAGCTTTGAACCTGTTTTCAACTGACTGACGATAGTCGCCTTTCGCTCCGCGAAAGCAGCGGTCCAATATACTCTTAAGTTGAACAATGGAGTATTTCAAACTGGCGAAGAGAGCAGCCTCGCAAACTTTCGCGGAGCGAAAGGCGACTATCAAAAAAGCTTGATTGACAGTTAGCGAGCGCTATAGTTCTTTGTTGTGGATGATGACTGGGAAGAATTTGATAAGAGCAGAGCAATGATCGAATGTTCAGGTTGGTGGCAGCAGAATGGTTATGGTCGGCAATCGATGAACGACCTTCGACTGGACTTTCGAGGACCCACGATTTACGGTGAGGGAAAGGATATCATTGCTTCCTTCACGCTCTCCGGCAAAGTTCGTCCAGACGGTAGCGTCGAACTTCTCAAGCAGTATCGCAATCGCCACAGCGTGCTTTACGTTGGTACCTACGATGGTGAAGGTACACTGTGCGGAAAATGGGATATCTCTGGCTATCAAGGCAATTGGTCGATTCGCTTAGCCAAAGCTGGATCAAGCGCTGAAGACGACGACATCCAAGAGATTGATTGATTATCTTTCGACTCGCTGCGGAACTTCTGACGGTTTCTCGCTTCTTAGGTTGAGGTGCGTTGCAAACTCTGCTCTTAATGAGCAGCACCCAGACTAGGGATTGGAGTTCTACAAGGTGAGATCGCGCGTCGAGGGCCAGATGCTCCGTGGCTCGCTCTGATCCTTAGTCTGGCTGGAATGCGAAAGAATAGCGGGCGGGACGCCCGCGCACCGAAGAAGGACGCAGAAGTAGTGAAGGCAATGCGGGCGGGACGCCCGCGCACCGAAGAAGCCGCGCACCGGTACGCGGGCGTCCCGCCCGCATCCAATCCTACGCAGCCATTTGATTGCTCTCAGGCTCTACTTCAACCACCTTTTTTTTCTTGGGGATGAAGCACTTGCCAAGCGGACTCGCTAGCAGTGCTGGTAACAACACCAGCTCGGCAACGACACCGGCGAACAAAATGCTGAGCATCAACCAACCGAATTTCTGAGTCGGCGCGAAGGTGCTAAAGGCGAACACCGATAGCCCCAAACCGCTGACGGTGGCTGCTTGTAAGGTAGGAACTGCGCAATGACAATACGCCGCCGCTATCGCCTCCTTACGTCCCTCCCTGTGCTCCAGTTCCTCACGGAATCTTGCCAGGAAGTGAATTGTGTCGTCCACGGCAACGCCCAGCGCGATGGAAGCGGTCATCAACGAACCGATATCGATCGCCACTCCCATCCAACCCATGCCACCGAAC
>CAYWNG010000831.1:0-2750 GCA_964458685.1 uncultured Pirellulaceae bacterium | reverse complement strand
GGGAACTCTGGAGCTTGTGCGATCGCAGGCGTCACCTGGTCCACGCGAATCCTCAACGATGGGTTCGAGAACACTACTTCATCGCTGCCATCGCCATTTGCATCTCCGACGGGATTAGCGCCGAAACGCTGAGGGAGATCGATATTGTAAAACTGTCGTACTAGTCCGGTCCCTCGCTCAATGTTTCTGTCCAAGGCGAAATTGGTATCGGGTCCACGTCTAAAGCTGACATCAACCTCAGATTGCGAGAGTGCCTTGTTATATACACGGAATTCATCATATGCCACAGAAGCAGTAGAGTCGGAGGCGAACTTCGACCGGCCAAGCCAGTTATTGTCACGCATTAGCTGTGAAAGCTTATTCGGCGTTTCAAACGAGCCCATGGCATTATTGTTTTGGTATATTGTAATCTTTGTTTGTCCGTTACTCCCTCCTAGTTCGTCAATAACAAATACAAAATGCTGCGGCAGCAAATAGTAATTATCACTGAATGAATTGGAGAACACCAATTGACCGCCTGCGATAGGGTCAGGCGGGCTGACAATGCCGTTGTCCACCCACCTGACTAATCCTTTTAATGGATCGCTGCCAAACGTCCATGTTGCAGCAAGCCAATCGCTCGTGTCTCCTCCAAAATCGAAGATTCGTGCCCAAGCGTAAAAGGCTTCGCCTCGGGCTGCCCAGAATTCTAGGGTGGCGTCCGTCAAACCATCCAGCAAATTGTCTGGTAGCTCAATGTAATCCGATTGTTCTCGAGCGCCGCCGTCGAGCCGGAAAGATCGCCCCCCAAAGGCAAGGTCCGAGAATCCTGAGTTCTGACTTCCGGGGCTCAAATCAACAAGTGTTGCATCCGCACCTCCAATCGAATCCTTAAGCGAGTTATTGAAGGAATATCGATGTATAAGTGAATTATAGAGGGGGTCCGAGGGAAGCTCGATGCTCGCAAGGTGATCGAAGAGTGTTAATTCTGGCAATCGCACCGATGGTTCAAAGGAAGAAATTGATTGCCCTGAGAAAATAAACGCTACATTATCTGCGTTAAAATTCGAAGGTACACTTACCATCACGTCGGAATATAAATCGCCTGTTATCTCCATCATCTCGACGGCGAGAGCGCTATCGGCATTTAGTGGTCCGGTCGGCCTGGAATAGCTGATCCGTAACGTCTTAGAATTGGCATTGCTGCCACTTGTTAATAGTGCTGAAGTGACGAATGCCTCATCCCATACGCGTGGCCATGGTGCTCTGATACCGTTAATGACACTTGCCTGTGGGCCTCCAAATACAAATTGTACGATTGTCGATTGATCGGGGTCCAAACGAATGAACGCCAAGTCTCCGTATCCATCTCCGTTTATGTCACCAAAACTGCTCGCGGGGCGACCAACTGCAGCATTGTCGATTACAATGTCGGCAAACTCTGAAATAGTTTGATTTATATTTGTGTCGATTGGTCCATACACAATGTAGCTAGTGTCAATTCCTGATAGAAGAAAGTCGCTGATACCGTCGCCATTGAAGTCACCGATAGGAACCAATCTTGATAGCTGCGAGGTTGGTGATGCTCCAACGATAGCCGGTACGGATGCTATCGTCGTTGTTGGGAAGTAAGGAGTTGCCGCGGAATATACGTAGAGTTCTGGCAAGGCGCCTAACGGGAAGCCTGGAGGTGACACGAAGTTCCCAGGCGACTTTCCGGTTAACACCGATGTCGGCGGGGTATTTCCATAGATGGTGTCGTTCCCGCTGTTGCCACTGATTGCATCATCCCCGAGATTTCCAGCGATGAAGTCATTGCCGGCACCGCCGATGATGGTGTCGGCTTGCGGCCCGCCGAAGAGTGCATCGTTACCATCACCGCCGTCTATCGTCAACGCAGAGATGGTCGCTCCTTGCTCGTAGTCCCCGAGTTCAAAGCCCCACGTGTCAAAATTCGAAGCCGTAAAGCTACCGCTCCTTGGCAACAATCGGAATCCAGGATCTGCGTGGAACACGTCGTCGCCCGCGCCTAATCTAATCTCCGTACTCTCTACATCCCGAACTTGATAATAAGCGAATTCTTGTTGGTAGAGTTCCAGGCCATTGGCGATTGTCGTACGAAACGCTTGCGTTCCAATATCCCAAACCAAACTAGTGAATTCGTATCGTCCTAACAGCGTGTTGTATCGAATGGCGGCAAAATCAGGCACATCAAAGCCACGTCGATCTTTGTCTCCACCCAAGTACAGCACGCGGTCGTTGCCGGGACCACCCAAAAACTGATCGCTGAAGGTTGGAAGGTAGGTCTTGGTGGCAGGATCAAAATCGGTATTGGGTTGATTGCCTAACAACGGCAATGCATCAGGAATGATTTGGAAAGTGTCGTCACCATTACCACCAAAGAGCAAGTCGCTGGCTTGGCGGTCGTCACCACCGATCAAGACGTCGTTGCCATCGTTGCCAAAGATCCAGTCCTCGCCCCCGCCTCCGCGAAGGATATCATCGCCTGTGCCCCCGAGGATCACATCGCGCCGATCCGAAGATTGACTGCGGACCCCCATCGCAATCTTGGGGATGGCATCCAAAGTAGACTGTACCGTCGTCCCCGTTAGATTGAAACGTAGACTGTAAGGGGTCGGAACCAAATTCGGTGTGGAGATCCTAACCAAGTAACTCGCACCCGCGATCAGATTGCTCAGCGATACTGATCCTGACGCACCTGTCGTAGATCCAATCCCAACTCGCGAACTCCATGTACCACCGCTAACGTA
>CAYWNG010000830.1:0-2764 GCA_964458685.1 uncultured Pirellulaceae bacterium | reverse complement strand
AGGTCACAATATGTAGCAGTACAGTCATCAATCAACAGAACGTACAACTCTCCGGAATGCTAACCGCGAGGTATACGGGGCACATTGAATTACACGATAATTGGTTGCATTTGATTGGGCCCGGCGGCAGTAGCGACGCGACAGCGTCTGATGCAGACAACTTGACGACAATTATCGCTGAGATGCTTGAGGGGCGACTAAAGGCGATACAGATCGCGTCGAGATAGCAGGCCGGTCGTTAAGATCGTCTCGACGACACAACCAGCACTGCAGGACTTCTGGCAAATCTGTCGTGAGGTGGGATTCTTCGCGTATTCCCATGGTCTGTTAAGCAAGCAGTGATTCGTAATCATGTATTGATCCCATGGAAATCCTTTGCGAGCATGAACGTTCTTATCGCTGTGCTGGACGATTGACACTGCCAGACCGATTGGGTTGTTTTTGAAAAGCTACGGACTTGGTGGCGATCACCCATGGAAAACGAAAAAATCTGGGCACGGATTTAGAAGCCTGCATACCAAGGATTAGATGGTGCGTGTCTTGCGTGGAGATTTAACTGCGCGAATGTAAGAACCTACCTCAATCGTTCGGCTTCTCGCCTTCCGCAGGTTTTTCAACTGCTGCATCTTCTGCCAGTTTGATGTTGCCGAACATGTGGCCGCCGACATTGTCGTGCTGCCAGGTACCGGCATACTTGGTGCCATGCAATACAACGCGGCAGGAGAACGTTCCAAGGCCCGGAAAAGACAACTTCTCTAGAGTTAAAACTGGCGTATCGCCCGCCCACTTCACATCGATAGGGAAGGGCATCTCGTAATCGTTCTTGCCATATTTGACGCGCGAAGTGATGAGCCAAGTCTCCCCATCGGCTTTGGCCTTCTCCACCTTGCGAATTTCATAGGTGTCTTCGACTTGGTCCTTCATGGACTTGCCTTCGATCGTAAACAGGCCAGTCAACTTTGCCCCAGTCATCAGCTTCTTAAACTTCTGCTCACGCTCGGTCAGTACAATCTCAATCTTCTTTGGCTTCGGCTTTTCAGAATCTTCGGTTAGAAGTGTCTTCTTGTCCAGTGAGCTTCTCTTCTCCTGAAGATCTCCCGGCAGCGTCTCTTCCACTGTATTTGGGCTCTGAGCCCACAGGGATGTTGTATTGCATAGAACCAAGAGGCCAAAGGTACAAATCGCGTATTTCAGAAGTCGCATCGCCGTTCTCCTTGAATGTGATGGGCCGATTCAGATCGATTCAGGTGATTACGATTGTACCCGATCAGAGGTTCTTGTAGAGCAGGTCGTTAGAAGACGCTGTGAAGCAGTCTTTGCTCGTGAAGTTCGACATTTAAAGCGTTTGGTCGGTAGCGAGGGCGACCGAACCCTCCCGAGCGTTCAAGCAGACTAACGAAAAGTTGACTAATTTGCGGGAGGCCGATCAATTCGCCCTCCCCGGAAATCTCGCATTACTCGATTTCCGACCCTCCCGCGAAACGGTTAACTCTGCTTGAGAATCCTCAGCGCGCGGGAGGGTCCATGCTGAACGACTGTTCCGTCGATCAGCGAGAAGTCTCCATAGCATACGCGCCAATTAGGCCAAAATGCCTTGTACAACTTCGCCGTGAATGTCGGTCAGCCGATATTGCCGGCCTTGGTAGCGGAACGTAAGCCGAGTGTGATCTACTCCGCATAAATGCATGATGGTGGCTTGCATGTCGTGAATGTGAACTGGATTTTCCGTAATGTTCCAGGCAAATTCGTCGGTGCTTCCGTAAACGTGCCCCTTTTTCACGCCGCCACCCGCCATCCACCAACTGAACGCACGGCCAAAGTGATCGCGTCCATTCGGCTTTTCCGGATTGCCTTGTCCAAAGGGAGTTCTACCAAATTCGGCTGCCCAAATTACCAGCGTATCCTCCAGCATGCCACGGTCTTTCAAGTCCTGAACCAAGGCTGCTGACGGAGCATCAGTGTCGCGGCATTGCTCCTCGAGTTGCGTGTACAAGTTGTTGTGTTGATCCCAGCCTGCATGCATGAGCTGCACAAAACGCACTCCACGCTCAAGCAGTCTTCGAGCGATCAGACAATTGTTCGCGTAAGTCCCCTTCACCAGAGCATCAGGGCCATAGCGCTCAATCGTTGAAGCTGTTTCTTTGGAGAAGTCGAGCAGCTCAGGGACGCTCGACTGCATCCGAAACGCCATCTCATACTGAGCGATCCGAGTGTCGATCTCAGGATCTCCATAGTCTTCTAAGTGTTGAGCGTTCAGCAAAGCAATGTCATCCAACATCGCGCGTCGCGATAACGCGTTCATGCCAGCAGGGTTAGCCAAATACGGAACAGGGTCGCCTGTGTTTCGGAAACGCACCCCTTGGAATTTGCTCGGTAAGAATCCACTGCCCCAGTAGTAGTCGAAGAACAACTGCCCGCAGGTCTTAGCTTTATCGCTGGAGGTCATCACGACAAATGTCGGCAGCTCGTCAGTCTCGCTACCTAAACCATAGGCTAACCAAGCCCCCATACTCGGCCGACCGGGAACTTGCGAACCAGTCATGAAGTACGTCACACCCGGCGCGTGATTCACGGCTTCGGTGTGCATCGATCGCACCAAGGTCATGTCATCAGCCAACGCGCCGATGTTGGGAAGCATGCTGCTGAGTCGTCGACCGCATTGTCCGTACGTTTGAAATGGCTTGATCGCTGGGATGCATGGCCACTTTGCATTGCCGCTAGTCATTGTGGAAAGTCGAGTTGCACCGCGAACGCTTTCGGGTAT
>CAYWNG010000829.1:0-2765 GCA_964458685.1 uncultured Pirellulaceae bacterium | reverse complement strand
TGACCTGCAACCCAGAATCGCAACTGATCGGGGCAACTAAATGATTCGCTCATCAGTTGTCCCACGTACTGTTCGCCGCGAGTCAGACTGCTGAGCAGCTCAATCGCTTGTCCATCAGTACACTTACGCGGTTCGAGATTCCAAGGCTTCCCAGTGTTGTCGATCCATTGCATCGACGCTCCTTCAGCCGCTATCTTGGACTCGATCAACTTCATCAAATCGGCAAGAGTTTGGTCGGCTAACTTTCGAAGCTCGACAGATTTAGTCTTGGTAGCCGGAGGATAAGCGCCTGTAATCTGAACCACCTGAGCCGCTCGAAGGATCGGGTCGCTCTTCGTCGTTTGTTCAACGATCTTAAGCAGCAGATTAAGGAGTTTTTCGTTGGGATGTCGAGCCGCGTGTTCAATGGCTGCGGTTCGAATGGCTGCGTCGACACTCTCTCCGCGCGAAGCGACGTAGCT
This sequence comes from uncultured Pirellulaceae bacterium, assembly GCA_964458685.1. Taxonomy (GTDB): domain Bacteria; phylum Planctomycetota; class Planctomycetia; order Pirellulales; family Pirellulaceae; genus Aureliella. The sequence continues at coordinate 2,304 of CAYWNG010000829.1, read as the reverse complement.
GAGCAATGCTTCGGCTGCGGCTGAGGTTGGTACTCCAGGAAGCACATTGACCAGCAACACAGCTTCAGACGTCGAGCCCCAGTTAACATCCGTCTGCCATCGCTTTGATAATTGTTCGACGAGCGAATCGTTGCGCTGCAGAATGTTGCGAAGTGCGATTCTGTTAGCTTGCAGCATCACTGGATCATCTGCGGGACAGGCTAGGGCTCGCTTAACCAACAAATCGACATGTAAACCGTCACCCCAACGTCCTAGCGTTTCATTTACGGCCTTGGCGACTTCAGGATTCTGGTCATCGATCAACTTAGTCGCCCAATCCAAAACTTTCTTGCCATCTGCAGGCAAATTGGTCCAACCACAAGCTGTCTTCAAGAGTTGAACTTGCAATTCTGGCTTGCAGGGCTGGTGTAGAATATGAACAAGCCTTCCTGCATCGAAAACTCCGTGTCGATTCATGATTTCCACAGCGCTCTGTCGTAACTCGGACGGATTTTCAGAATCCAAAGCAATCGCATAGAAATCGCCTGCATCTTCATCCTTTCGCGAGGGTGGCTGTACTTCAGCTTCAATAGCCAATCGCCTCTGCTGATAATTCTTGGAAGCGAGCTTGCTGAGCGTATCGTTCTTGGTCGCCGCAGTAGCTTTGTCGTTTGTAGTGTTGCCTGTGTAGCGAATACGCCAAATTCGGCCGCTCTCGCGATCTCGCTCGGGGTGAGTCAGCGGAACTTCGTAGTGGCCAATGATCTTGTTGTAAAAGTCTGCAACATAAAGCGCTCCATCTGGACCGCCGATCACATCGACGGGGCGATACCAAGGATCGTCGCTGGTCATGAAGTCAGTCATCTCTTGAGCTTGAATCGTCGCTCCCTTGCGAACCACCGCGTTGCAATTGATGCGACTGGTCATCACATTCCCGCTGTAGAACAGATTGCGATACTGCGGCGGAAAGTTCTCGGCTTGGTAGTATTCGACACCACAAATCGCTGTACTTCCATGCAGATGCTCCATCATCGAAGGTGCAAAACCAAGTCCATCGTGTGGGCGACCAAAACTGGGATAACAAGCGCCGGGGAGCAGGGCTGTGAGCGGCTTGCTGTGACAATCGGCCGTAAACCAATTGCCCCATTGGTCACAGCACATGCCAAACGGATTCACTTGGCCTGTCGTGTACTGTTCAATACTTGAACCATCGGCTTTGAAGCGAAACGTATTGCCCGAGTTCATCTCAACCTTAGAACCATCGGCCGCCGTGACACTCGATCGATTGTTGAATCCGTGGCAAGCGTAGATCCAGCCGTCGCTGCCTTGCCGAAGTGCGTTGATCATGCCGTGAGTGTCGCGAGTCGTATCAAAGGGGCCGAGCAACTTAACTCGCTCGTCGACTTTGTCGTCATGATTCGTATCTTTGAGCAGCCAGATGTTTGGAATGCTAAAGCAGATCACTCCCTCGGGAACGGGAATGATGCCGATGGGAATGTTCAGTTGATCAGCAAACACTGTCACCTTGTCGAAAGAACCGTCGCCATCGGTATCCTCAAGAATTCGAATCGTATCGCGCGAGGGCTTACCTTCGGCAACAGCGTAGGGATATTCGATCGTGCACGTCACCCACAAGCGGCCTCGATGGTCAAAAGCCATGTTGAGCGGCTTTGAAATCTGAGGCTCAGACGCAACCAGCTCGGCGGTAAAGCCGGGAGGCAAGTGAAAGCCCTTTGCTTCGTCTGCCGGCGACTGCCATGGCGTTTCGCGCACACCCTGGCCGTAAATTTCGGCTCCGGTCTTAGGTTCGGCAGCACCTTGATATCGATCGGGCTCGCTTCCGTGAATGAGCGAGCATGCATTCAATGAGCACAAAACAAGAGCAAAAACGCAAGTAAACAAGAGATCACCATAGCGTGGCATGATTGGAGTTGATGGCAGTGAGGAGGTGCAGGTGGCGTGGTTCATGTGCGGCGTTAAATGAAAAACGCAGCGAGCCGACTGAGTTCGGAATCGGGTCTTAGGGGCGAAGCCCTGGTCGTTTACCTAGCCCAGCCTGCAGGGCTGGGTACGTAACTCACGAGAAAAAACGAGGGCCAACGGCCCGACGGTTTGAGCTCAAACCGTCGGGCCGTTGGCCCTTTACGTTTTCTCGCTCAATCACCCAGCCCGTTGGGCTGGGCTATGTAAATCGCTGGACCTTCGGTCCGAAAACCCAGAAGCGGTGCGAAACATTGAATCTAGCGTCTGCGGTTCAGGCTAACAATTCACAGCGCGAGTCTCTGCACTACTTCAGCGTCTCGGCTGCGATCTTGTGGAAGTTGA
>CAYWNG010000828.1:0-2780 GCA_964458685.1 uncultured Pirellulaceae bacterium | reverse complement strand
TTAGCTCGCAGAGCAGCAAGCGACGCCTCGGCCTTCTGCCTGATTTCGCCAATCTGAGTCTCGTGCCAAGCGGTCAGACTGTTCAATCGTTCGTCACGCTTGCTGCCAAGTCGTTTTTGCTCTTGGTCATTTTCCGTAATCGAAAGTTCGTTTCCAGTCCTCAAGTATTTTTCAGCGAGTTCCAGCAAACCACGTAACTTGGGATACTCGGCCGCCGCACCCTTCTTCAACCATGGACGCACGCCAATAATCGCAGTCAGGATTGTAAAGACCAAGACACCAACACCAACTGGTACGGACACCAACAGTTCGTAACCGAGTAGCGTAGGGACACCGACGCCTAAAGCAAACATCGCTAAGCAGACCAGCCACCACCATATCGATGACCCAAGTTTCGACATCGGCAAGTTCTCGAGCCGACGAACCTGCTTCTGCGCAGCGACAATCGCCACTTTCGATTGCTCCAGGGCCTGAGCGGAGTCACGACTGGACTCGGGTGCGTAGGATTCAGACTTTGCTGGAACTTGCAAGCTGTGTTTAGCCAGTGCTGCTTCAGCATCAATGTTCAGCTTATCAATCATCCGCCGAACTGTTTCCAATTGCCCGCGGTATTGGTCGAGTCGATGGCCAAGGGTCTCTATTGCATGAGCGTGTCGCTTTTCAATTTCGTTGACGCGGTTCTTAGCTTCCAGGTGCACCTGCTCGGAATCGGTCTTAGCCGTGGTAACGATCACCTTCTCGCGATGCTTAGTTTCAAAGACCGCCTTGAACGTTCGCAGTTCGGCATCATCCCAGCAACTGTTCAGCTCTTCGTCCCACTCCGTCGTAACAGCTTCTGTCTGATGCTGGCCGGAAAGCTCTAATTGCTTCAAGTCCTGTTCGTGTTGGGCTTCTAGTTGCCGAATAGATTCTCGCAACTGCTCAAGTTCCGCAGCCATCTGCTGCGAACTGCTGCTTAAGCGTACGCGCAGTCCGCCAACCAATTGCTCCATTCGATTCCGAAGCAAGGGACGTGGGTTGTCGTGATTCATATTCATTCGCTCGCTATTCAGGTCGGTGGTCAGTAGCGATCAGGATCTTGCAGTTGTTTGGCGATACTCTCGAATTGTTCAATGGTGACAGCCAATTCGGAAACTAGTTGATTGATTTGCGGTGAAATCTCGGACGTGTGTTGCTGGATAAATCCGCGACCAACGTCATCTTTCCAAACATCCTTGATCAGTCCTACGTTCACTTCGAACTGGTCAGCCAGTTTGGCAATTCGCTGGGTGATTCCAGCCAAATCATGGTTGATCCGTTGCATAAACTAGTCCATATCTATCAAGGACGAATTCAAGTTGATTTATCGTCGGTTGGCGAGTTGAGATTCTCAGATTCTTCAGTCGAACTTGTCGACGTACCGCTTTGCGAAGTGGTAACTTCGTCTGCCGTCAAATTCTCCGTTCGAAAAGCTCCACTTGCAACTTGTCGATAAGCCTCCAGTCGCTCCGTTAAACGCAGCAACTGATTGAGAGCGACTACCAAATCAGATTCGGCCATGTCTCGAGCGCGCTGCATCTTGGGGCGAACTCGTGATCGGCGAGCCTCCCAGTGCGTCGAGGCGGCCTTTAAGACCTGCAGTTTTTGCTCACAAACGTTGGCTCGTTCTTTGGCTTTGGCAACTTGCTTCTTCTCTTCCGTACAAGGCTTGCGTTCGTCCTCGCGAACGTAAGACATGCACCGAGACAATTGACTCAAGTACTCGGACAGCTTTCTGCGGATGAGTTGATTCTCGTGATCCCAATAACGCGCAGCATCAACTTCGATCCATTGTGTCAGCCGACGCAATTCCAAGTCCAGGCTCTCAAGTTCTTTGAGCAAGCCGACTCGAAATTGTGCCATCTCGATATGGAACTGCTGAAGGGCCTCAACCGATAGAACTTTAGCGCTGCTCATCGTTGCAAATACTGATCGATAATTTCGGCTTTTTTGACCAGATAGGGCACGTGCTTTTCGGAGATGTCGAGAAGCTTCTGCACCAACTTCACTTGCTCGTCAAATTCCTCGCTGAACCTTCGTTGCTCTTGATCGCGCCAAGATTCGTTGAGACGAGCTTGCGCTTGAGCTAGGGCAGAGGTAGATTCGCGAATGGTTTGGCTGTACCGTTGGAGCATCGCAGCAAAGTGGCGAAGCTGTTCTGGGTCGACTATCGCTTGTGGCATTGCGTCCTCGTTAGGTGACGAGTTTGATCTAGAGGAGGAGACGTCAATTTGTCGGCGGAAGGTTCGGTGGTGAACTTAGGCAACTATGTCCGAAGCCGTCTGTCAAATTCCGCAATGATTTTTATTCTACGCCAAGCTAGCTCAAGTTCCTATGATGTCTGCGATTATTGCATCAAAACGCGGGGATCTCGGGTTCAAGAATCCTCTTTAGACAGTTTTTCGGGCGTTTTTCGCCGGGTAAGATACTGGCCGGATCGGAGGGCATTTGAAATGTAGCAACCGTCGCCAGACGGTTTATTGACCATCCAGAAGACCTCACTCTCCTAGCCACTCCTCACGTTTAAAGCTCCAGCGGCAGTCGCAGGCCATCGTAGGCTAACTCAACTCCATCTGGCAATTGGCTACAGGTCAGATCGTAATCCAATTCATGGGAGCAATGAGTCAGATAAGCTCGCTTGGGACCTACGCGTTGTATCACCTCTAAGGCTGCGTCTACATGAAAGTGAGTTGGGTGTGGTTCGTAGCGCAGAGCGTCCAAGACTAAGTATTCGACGCCCTCGAGCACCTCAAAACTCTTCT
>CAYWNG010000827.1:0-2785 GCA_964458685.1 uncultured Pirellulaceae bacterium | reverse complement strand
GCACGATCGTTGGTATCGAAACGGAGTGCGGTCTGATTGGCTACGGCGAAGTCTGCCCGTTGGGGCCATTCTATCTCCCGGCCTACGCTGAAGGTGTTCGAGCTGGACTGCGCGAGTTGGCTCCGCATCTGATTGGCTATGATCCGCGCGAGTTAACCAAGCTGAATCACCGCATGGATGCAGCGCTCAAGGGACATCCTTATGTGAAGTCGGGAATCGATATCGCCTGTTGGGACATCTTGGGCAAAGCAACGAACTTGCCAGTTTGCGTTTTGTTGGGCGGAAGGTACGGAGAGAGCATTCGACTTTATCGAGCGATCTCACAAACGCCACCGGATGAAATGGCTGCGAACGTGGCCAGCTATCGCCAACAAGGCTACACTCGCTTTCAACTCAAAGTCGGCGGTAATCCCGACGAAGATATTCAGCGAATCCACGCGGCGCGCTCGATCATACAGCCTTCGGATCGCTTAGTCGCAGATGCCAACACCGGTTGGACTCAGCACGAGGCGGTGCGAGTCGTTCGAGCGGTTAGTGAGCTAGATGTTTACATCGAACAGCCTTGCTTAACCTATGAAGAATGCTTGGCCGTACGTCGCAATACGACTCATCCTTTTGTGCTCGACGAGAACATCGATGGGCTGGACATGTTGTTGCGAGCCAAGGCGGATCTTGCCATGGATGTCGTCAATTTGAAGATCAGCAAGCTTGGTGGGTTGACCAAGATTAAGCAAGCTCGCGATCTTTGCGTCAGCATGGGCATCGCCATGACATTGGAAGATTCGTGGGGAGGCGACATTACCACCGCCGCTATTGCTCATTTGGCTCATAGCACGCCGGAAGAGTATCGATTCACCAGCACCGACTTCAACAGCTATGTCACCGTTAGTAACGCCACGGGAGCGCCGCAGCGTGTCAATGGCTTCATGCAAGCTTCGCAAACTCCCGGACTGGGAACATCACCACGATTCGAAGTCCTTAGTCCAAGACTGGTTGACGTTTCATAATTCCGAACTCCGGGGTGTCAACCACCGGTTTCGGCAATGAAGGTAGCTTAGCCCGGAGGGCGATACATGTTTGGATAGTGGCATGAGCGGGATTAAGGCCTTCCCTATGTGTTGCCCTCCGGGCTGAGCACCCTAACCTGCTACCAAGCTGCGAATTGGCGAGAATCGACTTAGGGCAACTTGATAGCAGCATCTATGTCCCAGTTTTTGCTAAGGTGCAGAGCATTCGATGTCCTTCGACTTCATGCTCGGCGGTGAAGAGGACATGAAAGTTCGCTTGCTTCAGCAAACTTGGGTAGTTGTGAGAGAATGAAAACTCATTGCCGTGTAGTCGCGAGTGTTGCTCCGTTTCTAGATCAAAGTCTGGTGAAATCGGTTCGACAAAGAGAACCATGGATTCTCGATGACTCAAGCCAATTGCTTCAAAGAGTTTTTTCAAAGTCGATTCGCTAAGGTATTCAAGAACACCGCAGTGAGTAAGGAAGAGAGTTCGACGGCTTTCGTTGGCTGATACCCATTCAGTCAAGTCGCTGGCTACGAAGTCTAGACCAGCGTGCCGTTGAAGGTTCTCCCGAATCTGCTCTTCAGCTAAGTCGATTCCCAAGAACTGTTTTGGATATGGCCAAGTCGACTTAAGCCAAGCCAACCAATCGCCGTTTCCGGTTCCAAACTCGACCACATTTTCGATTTGATTAGCGATGAGTTCCGCATGGACTTTTTCCATAAGCGGTCCAAAGGTTGGTACATAGATATTGTGCAGTCTTTGCGAAGTCGAGCCAAACCAACCTCCAGGACTTTGACCTCGCCAAAAGTTCTTGTGTAGCTCCTCGAGCTTCTGTTGATCACGTGCCCCTTGCCGTCCGATGTGTGCACGGATCAATCGCCCAATGATCCCTGAATCGGGTTCCGCCCCAAAGTAGGGCATGGTGAATCCTTGCTCTACCTGAACCGCTTTTTGAGGAAACAGACTGGCCAAGACTGCACCGGCAACAGATTTGATCATTGTGTACTTTGGGTTGAGTGTTGAAGGCGTGGAGTCGTTCGTATGCGAGCTCAAGCTAGTAATTGCACATGCCGTGCCATCCAAAGCCGTGTAGTTTTCAGCGTGTTTTGCCGAGTTAGATTGGCCTACAGGACGATGACGTTACCAAAACGCAACCTGGATGTTGCTAGAACGCCTCAAATTCTGACTGAATTCAATAGCCTCATTTTTGAAGCAAACGTTGCGACCTGTTTGTCGACTATGAATTGTGATTTGGGCATCTTGGACAACTGAGTTGAGTTAGAAAAGCTGTCCCTGCGTCTGCTTAGGCGGCCAGAAGACTCCGAGCACCAACCACGTGTTATACGGGAAGTATGTGCCCATGAAAAAGCGTGTGTCCCGATCTGAACGGCACATCTGATCAAGGAACTTTGACCTGACCTTTTCCGCGGCGAGCTCGTCCGACCCCAAACGCTCTGCTTCATTGAGAAACAAAACTCCTAGCTCCCAATCCTCGCACATGGCTACATGTGGTCTATCGCTGTCTTCACACTCAAACACGTAATGGAAGGAATACGGTATCTTCCTCAACGGTTTCTGGGTTGGCCCGAATAATGTCATCTGTGAGTACAGATTCTTCCATTCAGGCTTCCATTCAGGCTTCCATTCTTTGGTAGCTTCTCGAATCTCTAGGTCCAGTATTTTTTTCGGGCGAACTATGCCTAGAGAAGTCTTGTCTACTTGATATGCTGCCTCAAGTTGGTTCCGAGTAAAGTGAGGCAAGCGGTCTATGATT
>CAYWNG010000826.1:0-2791 GCA_964458685.1 uncultured Pirellulaceae bacterium | reverse complement strand
GGATGTGGACTTTTGGACCGCTAACAACCTTTGGACAGAATCCATTGGCGGCCTATATCATTCACCATGCAGTCGAAGTCAGCCTGCTCGCGCTTTTCCCCAAGGACTCCAGCGCATGGTGGGCAAGCGTGGGGATGCTGCTCAGCATCGCGATCACCTACAAGTTCGTACGGTTTCTGGAAGATCGAAAGTTGTACCTGCGTTTGTAGCCCAAGTAGTTCGTAAGCTTCGGTGCATTCAAGAGTGGCTTGGGTACCTGTTACGGCGCATACACGGGTTTGCCATTCACGTAGGTGGTCAGGACTTTAGCGGTGAGAATCTGCTTGGGATCGCAGTCCAGTAAGTTCGTATCCCAGATTACAAAGTCAGCAAGCTTGCCGGGTTCAAGCGAACCGACGTTCTCCTCGCTGAAACATGCTTTCGCCGACCAAAGCGTGTAGCTCAACAAAGCCTCTGCGCGAGTCATACATTGTTCGGGATAGAACTGCTTGCCGTTAGCCAATTGCCGCGTAACGGCTGCGTACAAACTAGCTCGAGGATCTACGCGTTCGACAGGTGCGTCTGTTCCATTGGCAATGATTGAGCCTGCGTCAATCAGGCTTCGCCAAACGTAGGCGCCTTCGGCGGAGCGTCGATCGCCCAAGCGTTGTGGAACGAAGATCGCATCGCTAGTGCAATGATTGGCCTGCATCGCAGGGATGACACCCAGCTTGGCAAATCGGGGAATGTCCATCGGATGCAGGTGCTGTGCATGTTCTATGCGCCAACGTAGGTCGGCTCGGTTACCCTGGAAGGTTCGCTCGAAGACGTCCAACACTTCACGGTTGGCTTTGTCACCAATGGCGTGCACACAAAGCTGCCAGTTTTTCTCGAAACAGACTCGAGCGACTTCATTAAGCTCATCCATCGAAAGCGTGTTGAGCCCCGAGGAGCTGTTCAAGTCGTAATAGGGCTCCAACAACCACGCTCCATGCGATCCTAAAGCTCCATCGATGGAGAGCTTCACGCTTCGCACCTGGAGGAATTGATCTTCAGAACTCCACGGGGCATGATTCTGAATCCAATCCGTGGTTGTCCTCCGCGCATCGCGAATCATGACACTAGCTCGAATCGGAAGCTCTTTTCTTTCGGCCAGTTTCTGAAGCACCAGGATATCACGAACCGTCGTTCCTGCATCGTGAACCATCGTTACGCCATACTTCAGGCATTCATTGCTTGCGAGTCTGGCGCGTTCACGAATGAGGTTCAATCGCTCAACTTCGCTGACGCGAGCCGATGCGCGACGGTAAGCAGTATAAATCAGCTCGTCTGCATTCTCTCGAAATAATCCCGTGGGCTCGCCCGAAGCCTTCTTTAGGATTTCGCCGCCATCTGGATTGGGTGTTGCGGCTGAAACGGAAGCGATGTTCATCGCTTGCTGATTGACCATGATGGCATGACCACTTGCATGGGTCAAAAGAACTGGGTGATCTGGCACCGCTTTACTGAGCAAGTCATGCACGGGATAGCCTTCGACAGTCTCTTGCGGCTTAGCTTGCCATTTGTCTTGATGAAAACCATGTCCCTCAATCCACGTTCCCTTAGGCTTAGTCTTCGCCTCTGCGGCCACCTTTTCAACGATCTCTTCCCAGCTTGAGGCGAGGCTCAAGTCGAGTAACTGCAGAGTCTCGCCAAGTCCAAGCAGATGCAAATGACTGTCGATGAAGCCTGGAGTCAGCACCTTTCCAGTTGCATCGATGCGCTGCGTCTTTGGACCAGCCAGTCGTCCTATCACCGCGTTGCTGGATACAGCCACAATTCGATTGCCCGAGATTGCGATCGCCTCGGCAATTTGCATCTGCTGATTGCATACCAAGACCTTCCCGCCGGTAATAATGACGTCGGCCGTTTCGACGGACTGACCTTGAGACTTCTCTACGAGCACCCAAGCAAAAAGGAAGCACGCGAATGTGATCGATCTTGGCAAATTCATCTTGTAACCTAACTGGGAGAAAATCTTAGTCCCTGTAAGCAATGCAGGGCATCCGATTTTACCAGAGGCCAAAGTCTTGAGTCATGGTAGCCTCAGGAATCAGCGACAGCTTGCCCAAATTCCATAGCAGACGATCTCCGCTGAATAACGAAAAATGTGCATGTCGCTTGGAAGCGACTTGGGCCGTTTGAAATTCGTCAAACGGACGAGACCATCCATCAGATGATAGCGCAGCGATCCCGGTCTACGGCACCTCAAGGGCCCAGCTAGAAATCTGACCAAAGTTGTCTGTCTCGGCTATAATCATGATTGTGTTTTCGCAACATAATCGTCTGAGCACATGTGAGACAGATCCAATGAACGAGATGTCGGAACTCGAGCATATTCGACTCAGACCTGGAATGTATATCGGGTCGACCAGAAGGTTAACCAAGGCAGTTTGCTGGCGAACAGTTACCTAGTTTTCTCGCCGGTCGGTCTGTCGCGCCTAATCTTTGCTTTTAACGAGCCATCAGAGACATTCTGCCCCCAGGTCGTAGAATTGTGGTCACCGTCGCCAGATCGCCAGACGGTGGTCGAGCGATGGAGTGGCGAATCTGACGTCCACCGTCTGGCGACGGTGGCTACGGGTTTGTCTGGCGTCCACCGTCTGGCGTCCACCGTCTGGTGACGGTGGCTACGTTTTTGCGGAGCCCATCAATTGTCCACGGAATTTAGAACAGCCCCAGAAGGCCCCATCGCTGACTCTTCGCGAATCTTGGGGATCGATGTTGCCCGCGGCTTCGCTTTGTTAGGCATTCTTTTCGTTAATGCGGCTTT
>CAYWNG010000825.1:0-2793 GCA_964458685.1 uncultured Pirellulaceae bacterium | reverse complement strand
TTGTCGAAGTTGAACTAACGTCGTCGGCAATAGCGAAGCTGACGCTGTTCGCGAAAATGGAGGTCCCTGAAGTTTGGCGCTATCGAGGTAAGACGCTTGAAATGTTTCGATTGATTCAGGGGGAATATATTTCAATCGATTCGAGTGCGGAACTTCCTGGTCTTCAAGTCAGCGTGGTCAACGATTTTCTTTCGCGCCGCAATGCAATCGGCGAAACAAAGTTGATTCTGAGCTTTCGCGAATTCATCCAAGCAATCGGCTCACGTTAATCGTTGCCAGTAATGGGATTCGCTTGAATTCCTGCGACTTAGCTTTCTCGTATTGGGATTCGCCAAAATTCCTGCGGCTCAGTATCCTTTGACACAGGGAATTTGCGGTGCCGGAATACTGGGGAATTCTGGCGAATTCCACTACCCTAGCTCAATGCCTTAATAACCGATTCCTGCGCGAATCACAAAGGTATCCTGTAAATTGAGATTGTCGCCGGGTCGAGCCTTATAGATTAGCTCGCGATCAAACACGTAACCGATTTCTGCAAAGCCGATTCTTCGACCGTCTCGCATCATATCGTTGCGCCCCCATTCAAGGCCCAGCGCGATGCGAATATCGTTGATGTCGACGTTATCCTTCGATCCATCCGTGCGTTGAATTCTCCAGTTGCCACCACCGTAGTAACCCGCGACGTACCACCATGTATCCATGGTGCCCACCGTCGTGAGAAACGAGGATAGTTTGGGTTCAGGGAAAAACAAATCCAGGCGACTCGCGGGATTGGGTTGCCACAAAATACCTCCAGCGGGAAGCAGCTTGACACGATTTCGATCGAGGTACATCACGCCCAGCTTGAGAGTCGCTTGAGGCGTGAGTCGTATGCGACCGATTCCGCGTCCTTGAATCCGAATGCTCTTGGTTGTTAACGTGTTGAAGTCGCTGAAGACGCCGACTCGAACTCCTAGTTCCGCGCCAAGGATTCGATTGGGATCAGACTGCCAGCCTGTGTCGATGAATGCCGAATACGCCTTGGAAGGCAAGTCGGCATTGTTGGCTGGATTGAGGTCGGGTCTTGGTCCAGCCCATTGATGCAACGAGAACGAGGGCAGAATGTAGATTGGCTGATTGGAGAATGCAAAGTTGGGCAGCAACATGGCGATTGCTACGTCGGTATCGTTGATCGATACGTCGTTGTGTCGATGGTCACCATGTAGGTATGCGTGGCGAATCCGTGGACCTTGGAACAATCGGATGAAGCCAGGCTGTTCACCAAACTGGCCATTGAATACCGATCCATTTGGATTCCAACCGTAACCGCCACCTCCTGGATAAACGCCTTGATTGTAGGGCGATCCGTAACTGCCACCGAAACCATTGTTCCCGCCCCCGAACAAGCCTCCAAATAACCCGCCTCCGCTATTACCGTAGCTGCCGGGAAACAAAGCTGACGGCGTCGTGTTTGGAAACACGCCGGGAGCGTTGTAATTGTTTGGTAAGACTGAAGGAGATGTCTGAACGATAGCGCTTTGGCCTCCACCTGGCAAAATCGGCGAGGGTCCGTTGTACGAAGGAAATACGCCCTGTCCCCATCCGCCCATTTGCGCCCCTGGAGCTATGCCACTGGCGGGCCCATAGGGATTGTAGGGTTGTCCATAAGCACCAGGCGCAGTCAGCGCTGGGTTCGAAACTGATGACCCCATCGGAAAGCCGGCACCTGGATATGTGCCGCCAGGCAGCGTTGAACCTGCGAAGGGCTGCGATGGCGGTTGAAACACAGTTGTCGGTGGTAGTACAGCAGAACCAGTTGACGGCTGCGAGTACATCGCGCCCGCCAAGCTTCCATAGCCACCAAAATTCTTGGTCGATGCGTACGGATCAAATCCCAGGTTACGTGTTGGATTCAGCGGTACCATCACGGGATTTGATGAAGACGTATTTGCCGATGTTGACGGGACCCCGCCAGTCACTGGTCTCAGCCCCTGCGAACCCGAAGTTGATGGCGCTAGTTGTCCCCAACTGGATGTGGCTCCAAAGAGCACACCAAGTGTGATAAGGATCAACTGTCGGCAAACTACATGCATGGGTGGTAGACTGGAAGGAATCCAGTTCTGCATTTTTCACCAGCGATGATGAGCCAGCGCGCGGAAGGCGCTTTAACTCATGATCCAGCTAGAGATACCTAGTTGCTGTAGTCAATTCTGCACCGAATCGTCAATAGAGCTTGAACTCTCGCGACTCACAGACTTGAGTCTTTCCAGTAAAATAAGCCAAAAATTTCCAACAAAGTTGATCCGAGCTGCGATTCGCAAAGCCAATTGCTAGCGTTGCTCTAAAGCAACCTCCAAAGTCCCGGATGCCTTACCGAATGCCGGCGGGACGGGCGGGACACCCGCATACCATCTGACTCCAAAGCAAAACGAATGCGTCGATTCATCAAGCTGCTGAAGATCGTGTGGGCCAGTCCCTATAGCCTACTGGGCATCATCATTGGCCTGATTGGTGTCGCAACCGGCGGCAGCATGCGACTGCGCGATGGTGCAATTGAGTTCTTCGGAGGCGCCACCAAACAGTTTGTCCGACGATTGCCCACGGGCGTCTTCACGGCTGGCTTTACTCTGGGCCATGTCATTCTGGGCCAAGACGATGATGGTCTGCGATACGCAGGAGCTCACGAGCGTGTTCACGTCAGACAGTTCGAACGATGGGGACCAATCATGGGACCAGCTTACTTGCTTGCCTCAGCTTGGATGTGGTGCCGAGGCAAAGATGCATATCGCGACAATCCCTTCGAAGTTCAAGCCT
>CAYWNG010000824.1:0-2796 GCA_964458685.1 uncultured Pirellulaceae bacterium | reverse complement strand
AGTGATTGCTTGTTCGCTTAAACCGCCTGCTCCTCTACGGTACCTCTCATGACTCGATCCGCGAAACGTTCCAATCGCTGTGTTGTTCATTCAGCGAAGCTTCAGAAACGCCGGATCATGTTTGAACGGCTAGAGTGCCGAGCGATGATGGCAGCCGATTTTGAAATTCCATCGCTTACCGATATCAGTGCCGGATCGGCGCTGCTATCCAAGTCCAGGGTTTCACCGTTGCTATCGCCATCGCCTGTGGGCGCTATGGGGGTTTCATCAGTGATGACGCGCGATACCACATTGCGTGACCTCATGATGTACGACGCCATGGGACGAGTCGATGTGCATTTCTCTGGCGAAGATGTGCTGGCCGTTTTGGATGCACTTAAGCAAGTTGGTTTTGAACCGTCTCATATCCAACCCGCTTACCTCAGCGTGGATGGTTTTTTGCCACTGAGTGCGATTCCACAAGTGTCAAACATCTTGGCAAACTTTAGTGTCGGAGTAACGCCTAACCTGCGTCCTGTGACTTCCGCCGGCAGTGTGAACAGTGAAGCCGATACGATACTGCAGAGTCGAAGACTGCGCGAGTCGTTGCCTGTTGGTTACGACGGCACGGGAATTCGCATTGGTGTGATTAGCGATAGCTACAACAATCTGAATGGGGCGGCTGCTGACATTGCCTCAGGAGACCTTCCCGCGAACGTTACTGTCGTACAGGACTTGGCAAGCGGCGGTTCTGACGAGGGACGCGCGATGTTACAACTGGTTCACGATGTGGCTCCCGGTGCAACCTTAGGATTTGCTACGGCCTTTGTGGGTGGACAAGCTGGTTTCGCTGCCAACATCCTTGCTTTGGCAGACGCCGGTGGCTTCAACGCGGATGTGATCACTGATGACATCTTCTACTTCGCTGAACCTTATTTCCAAGATGGCTTGATTGCTCAAGCCATTAATAGCGTCGTTCAAAACTCGGACGTTGCCTACTTTTCATCGGCGGGGAATCTCGCTGATCAAGCGTTTGAGTTAAACAATCCTACTGCGGGCGGTGCAGTTACCTTTGGTGCTTCAGCATTCTCAATTCCAACGGTTAACATCGCGACGGCGCTTGATCTAGATCCAGGCGCTGGCTCAGACGCTCGCCAGTCGATCACATTGAACAACGGACAGCAAGCGATCATTGGCTTGCAGTGGGATTCCCCATTCTATGCAAGCGTACCGAATGATTTAGACGTTTACTTGGTTGATCAGTTGACCAATGAGCTTGTGGCGTTTTCGGGTGCAGATAATTTAACCAACGACGAGCCCGTTGAAATACTTGCCTTCACCAACAACTCAGGTGCACCTCGTACTTACGAGATCATTGTCGATCACTTTTCGGGGCCGACCCCAGGAAGGCTGAAGTGGGTGAACTTCGGTGCCAACAGTACGGGAGCGATTGCTGCAATCGAGTACGACACCAACAGCCCAACCATCACTCCTCACTCAGCCGCCGTTGGCGCCATGTCCGTGGGAGCCGTGCCGTACTTCAACCAGGCCACGCCCGAGAGCTTTACGTCGCTCGGACCGGCAACCATTTTGTTTAACGCTGACGGGTCTCCGACTTCTCCTACCGTTCGAGCGAAACCAGATTTTGCTGCGATTGATGGAACCAATACGACATTTTTTGGAGGCGATGTCGAGGGTGATGGTAAGCCCAACTTCTTTGGGACTTCAGCCGCTGCACCTCATGCAGCAGCAGTCGGAGCTCTGGTGCGTCAAGCGAATCCTACCTTCACCGCTGCTCAAGTTTATGATCGCTTGAAGCAAACCGCCTTGGATATCGGCGCGCCGGGCGTAGACAATTTAACTGGTTCCGGGTTGATCAATGCTTTCAAGGCGGTCTATCCAACGATCGTTCCCAGCTCTCTCCCAACGACTGTGGATTTCGAGTCTGGAATCAATCAACAATGGGAAGTGTTTAGTAATTCCAATGGCCGAGTTTGGTCGCGTCCGAGCGGTGGTGCCGGTGGCAATCAAATGGCGATGGATACATTTTTTGGATTGAGCAACAACAGCCTGAACGAAGCGGTCCTGCACTTCAATGCCGGAGGTATTCAAGATGTGCAACTGTCCTTTGATCAGGCCGAGTTCGGCGACGAAGACAATGCTATGCCCGCTACATTCACTGGCAGAAGTAATTCAGATGGTGTGGCGATGAGTGTAGACGGGACCAATTGGTTTCGTCTGGTCAGCTTAACCGGGGCCAATTCGACAGGTACGCTTACTACCAAGACCTTCAACCTTGGTCAGATCGCATTGGCCAACGGTCTCACACTCGGCTCCGATGTTCGAATCAAGTTTCAGCAGTTCGATAACTCTCCGATCATTGCTGATGGCATGGTCTTCGATAACATCTCCATCGCTAAAGCGCCCAACCAACCGCCTTCTTTCGGGCTAACAAGCTACACGTTTGGCCTTCCTGAAAACACAAGTATCGGTGCATCGATCGGTTCAGTTTCTGCTACCGATCCCAATCTAGGCGATGTGTTGTCGTTTAGCTTGACGGGAAGCGGCGCGAACAATTTTGAGATCAATGCATCAACGGGTGCCATCACTCTAGCTGCTGGAGCAAGTCTCAACGCGGCCTTGAACCCGTCTTATAGCTTGACGGTTTCTGTATCTGACGGTCAAGTTTCAGTGGACGTTCCATTGACCTTGAACATAACCGAGGCGATTGACCTTCTACTGGCGCCAACCAGCTTTAATCTTGCCGAGAACTCAGATACCTCTTCTGCAACTGAGCTATCCACGATCACGATCACA
>CAYWNG010000823.1:0-2807 GCA_964458685.1 uncultured Pirellulaceae bacterium | reverse complement strand
CTACGGGTATCTGAGTTTCTGGACCTCGCCTATACTATCGGCTGAATTCGATTCGCGCGAATTGAGTTATCGAAAGTAAGCTAGGGAAACATGATGAGCGGAAATGCAGATTTTGGTTTGATCGGTCTGGCTGTGATGGGCGAGAATTTGGCCCTCAACGTTGAAAGTCGTGGATACACTATCGCGGTTTATAACCGAACCACGGATAAAGTAGATCAGTTGGTGGGTGGACGAGCCAAAGGCAAAAAGTTCATTGGATGTCACAGCATTGCCGAGCTCGTCAAGTCGCTCAAGAAGCCTCGCTTGGTCATGACACTGGTCAAAGCCGGTCCTGCGGTGGACGATCTGATCGAGCAGTTGCTGCCGCACCTGGAACCAGGCGATGTCATCATCGATGGCGGAAACGAACACTACACGAATACTGAACGACGAACTCAATACGTCGAAAGCAAGGGACTCAAGTACATCGGTACTGGCGTTTCTGGCGGTGAAGAGGGCGCGCTGAAGGGCCCAAGCTTGATGCCAGGCGGTTCGCCCGACGCATGGCCTTTGATCAAGCCGATCTTCCAAGCGATCTCCGCGAAGGTTGGTCCTAACAACGACATTCCATGTTGCGAATGGGTTGGACCACGCGGTGCAGGTCACTACGTCAAGATGGTCCACAACGGGATTGAGTACGGCGACATGCAGTTGATCTGCGAAGCCTATCAAATCCTCAAGGAAGTTGCTGGCCTGACCAACGAAGAATTGTACGATGTCTTTTCGGATTGGAATAAAGGCGAGCTACAAAGCTATTTGATTGAAATCACTCGCGACATTTTCAGCGTCAAAGACGATCAACCCGATGGAAGTGGATTCCTAGTCGACAAAATTCTCGACTCGGCTGGTGCCAAGGGAACTGGTAAGTGGATGAGCCAACTGGCGCTCGACCTGGGCGTACCAAGCACGCTGGTCACCACCGCGGTTTATGCGCGTGGGTTGTCGGCTGTAAAGGACGCTCGTGTACGAGCCAGCAAAGTGTTGCATGGTCCGGCTGCTGCGGATAATCCTCAGTTTGCCGCTCCAGTCAAGGCTCTGGCTGCTGACAAGAAGTCGTTCGTGGAAGCTGTTCGACGAGCGTTGTATGCTTCAAAGATTTGCAGCTACGCTCAAGGCTTTGTGCAATTGCAAGCCGCCAGCAAAGAGCACGATTGGGGCTTGAACTACGGCGACTGTGCGTTGCTGTGGCGCGGTGGATGTATCATTCGAGCGCAATTCTTGGATCGCATCAAGGAAGCGTTTGACGAGCAACCCAATTTGGAAAACTTGCTGCTCTATCCATACTTCCAAAAGATCATTCACGATAGCCAAGCCGCATGGCGCTCGGTCATCATCGCCGCGACTCAACTGGGTGTTCCAACGCCAGCCTTCTCGGCAGCGCTAGGCTACTACGACAGTTATCGCCGCGAGCGACTGCCAGCCAACCTGTTGCAGGCTCAGCGCGATTACTTCGGCGCTCACACCTATCAGCGAACCGATAGAGCGGGCACTTTCCACAGCGAATGGTTGGAGCTGCGTAAAGAGCCGAGCTAGTAAGCCGAGCTAGTAAATCTGGGCGCTAGCTCAGGACGAGTCGAATGGAAATCATCTAGCGAAAGGGTTGTCACGATGGCTCACACAGTGGTCATTTTTGGTGCTTCCGGAGACCTCACCAGTCGCAAGCTTATTCCGGCGTTATACGAACTATATCGCCGGGGTCGATTGCCAGCCGATACCCGAATCGTGGGTGCATCGCGGAGCCAATTCACCGATGAGAGCTGGAGAAAACAGCTTGCCGAAACTACGGCTAAGTTTGTTGGGGGCAGCTTTGATGCAGAAAAGTGGCAAGCCTTCTCGGGCTTTATTCACTACCAACCGCTCAACATCGAACAACCCGATGATTTTCCCTTGCTAGCCAGTCGACTCGCTGAGCTGGAAGGTGGAAAGAACGCCGACCGCATTTATTACGTCGCCACGATGCCTCAGCTTTACCAGTCTGTTACGGCCTATCTTGGCGCAGCAAACATGGCGGTTGATACCAACGGCGCGCGACGCATTGTGATTGAGAAGCCTTTCGGTACCGATCTCGCCTCAGCGAAGGAACTCAATCAGGCGATCAACCGCGTGTTCCGCGAAGACCAAGTCTACCGCATCGACCACTACCTGGGTAAAGAGACCGTGCAGAACATCATGGTTCTGCGATTCGGAAACTCGATTTTCGAACCTCTGTGGAATCGAAACTATATCGACCACGTACAGATCACGGTTGCCGAAGAGGTAATCATCGGTCGGCGAGCGGGGTACTACGACAAGTCGGGTATCTTGCGCGACATGTTCCAAAACCACATCTTCCAATTGATGATGGTTGTCGGAATGGAAGCTCCCGTGAAGTACAACGCGACCTGCGTGCGCGATGAAAAGGTTAAAGTCCTACGAGCCGTTCGACCTTTTCATGGAAGCGACTTTTCCGAAGCCGGAATTCGAGGCCAATACGAAGGTTACGTCGAGGAAGAAGGCGTGGGCAAGGACAGTCCCACCGAGACGTTCGCAGCCTTGCGTTTTTACATCGACAATTGGCGTTGGAAGGGTGTCCCATTCTACTTGAGGAGCGGTAAGGGGCTCAGTTGCCGAACGACTCAGATTGTCATTGAGTTCAAGGAGCCGCCGCATTTAGTGTTTAGTGGAGGCCGCGAATCGACGCCTCAAGCCAATCGACTGGTGATCCAAGTGCAACCAGCCGAAGGTATTCAAATTCACTTCCAATCCAAAGTTCCAGATCAGGGAATGCG
>CAYWNG010000822.1:0-2811 GCA_964458685.1 uncultured Pirellulaceae bacterium | reverse complement strand
ATTCGCGATGTTGCATCGAAGATGTCATCTCCCCCGCACGTGGCAACGACAAGATTTACAGCAGCGGCAAGAAGGGGCACTGTCCAAATCCTGCTGTCTACCACCGGGGACAGATCGACGATCGATGCGAGTTCAATTCACTATTCTCGTGCCATCCCGGGGGCGGCAACTTTGGATTTGGCGATGGAAGCACTCGCAAGATCAGCTACGAAGGCGGTAATCAAATTGTGGGCAACACCACGATATTAGAAGCTCTTTCCTCCCGTTCTGGCCACGAAATCGTTCCTGCGGAGTGATTTCACTTGTTGCGTTTGAGTATCCTAGCAGATTCGCTAACACGATTGGATCACTTGAACTGTCATTCAGCCGCCAGAACCGCTTGGCAATGCCTAATTCATTTTTCCGCTTTAAGCAATTCACGATTCAGCAGGATCGGTGTGCCATGAAGGTATCGACCGACGCTTGCTTGCAGGGAGCGTGGACGCCGATAGCTAACAACGTAAAAAGTGTTTTGGACATTGGTGCGGGCACGGGGCTACTTTCACTCATGCTTGCCCAAAGAAGCGATCGAATTCAGGTTGATGCGATCGAGATCGATAGCGATGCGTCACGACAAGCACAGGACAATGCCGCAGCAACTCCGTGGAGCAATAGAGTCCGCGTGCTTAACGCCGATGTAACGAAGCACAACTACAGCGAGCAGTACGATTTAGCGATCTGCAACCCGCCGTTCTTCAACAACAGCTTGTTGGGCGACAACGACCAACGCAATTTGGCCCGACACACGGTCTCTCTGTCCTACACCAACCTCTGGAATGTGCTCAACCAAGTCTTGAAGCCGGATGGCTACGCATCGATCATGCTTCCCGTCGTTGAGCACAGCGAATGGGAAGAGCTTTTGCGCGCGAATGATTGGCATATCAACCATCGCCTGTGCATTCACCACCGAGCGAATAGCTCGTGCAAGAGAATCATTAGCTTGTGCAGTCGAATTGGTCTCCAGAGCGTGACCGAGAAAAAGCTCATCATCTACTCTGCTCCGAACCAATACAGCCCAGAAGCTTCAGAACTACTCAAGCCTTTCTATCTGAGATTCAAAACAGACTGAGTGTGTTCGTTGGCTTTCCGCAATACACCCGTGCAGCTCGCTTGTCTGGGAGGGTGCATTCAACGAACTCTCCCGCTCGCTGTAGCTTACCGTAACGCACTACTGATTCGCAGGAGTCGCGTGGCGAGTAATGCGAGCCATAAGCGGTGAGGGTAAAAATTGGTAGGCTGATCTTTGCCAAAGAACGGCAAGAAGATTTTCAGATTTCATTTTCTTACCCGCATTTTCTGGTCAACAGCGTACGCTTAACGAAATCTCCCAACCAAGATCGTCCAAACGGTCCCGAAGAAAATGCCCATCGAAAACACGGTCTTTCTTGCCATCGAAATGATTGAATTGGATGCAACTTTGTTCATATTGAATGGCTGTTCATCGCGCAGGTAACAGACGGTTAGAAACACTACCATTGCCACAATCATCGCGACTAAAGAACTTCGCCGATAATCTCGCGCGACTTGTCTATCGGCACCCAGGCCAACGACGACAACGGTGACCAGGAATGCAACAGCAGGCCAAGGAAACGGAATGAGTGTCAGGAAGACTGCGAATGCTGCCGCAGTCACTAAGAACATGAGCTGCTTGAGTGAAAAACGTGCCTTGCTGTTTTGGTCGCTCATGGAAAGGCTCCACCCACGAGGAAGAGCACGTAGAAGAGGCGGCGGAGCCGCGAAGACAGTGCGTTCCCAGGCAGAGCTTGGGAACGAGGTGGAATGTGAAAGGCGTAGCTCATATCGTCCCGCCTACTTCCAGAAAGTCGCGATAAGCGAAGTGATCAATGTGCCGCAAGTTCCGTTGGCTAGCGTTCCACTGTTTAAGGGCGAGCTTGCGGAATTGCCTTCGCTGAAGTGAATCTAGGCCATAGTACTCAATGGTAGTGTCGGCTCGCATCCGTTCTTCAGGACTTGCGAATGAATTCGGACGTATTGAGCCTGTTGTGAAGTCAAACTCAAAATAGCGAGTAAATTCATAGTCGTCAGAATCTGGTTGAAGTAGCAATTCACTCCACTTATCGCCCTTGTGTTTTTGGCACTGACCGCAACAAAAGTAAAGGTTGCCCCAATCGTACGCTAAATGCAAGAATAGAACGTTGCTCTTCGGTCGAAAGTGCTCAATCGAGTCGGGTTCCACGGTATACCGATCGCAGAACGCGCAGTGCCCCAGGGTCATTTCTGCTAACGGTTCCCTTAACCAATGATTAACAGCTTTTCCTTCGTGAGTATACCACTGAAAACTAGCGGAGGGATTGGATTGCTTTAGTGCCACCCATTGAGCATTCCATCGTTCGCAATTTGCTCGCAGAAACTCTGGGACATCGGGCCGCAAGCACTTTCTCAATTCGTTGGCTCCTGATTTACAAGATTTCGAGATAACTGGTCAAGCTCTCTAGCCATAATGCCACTGAGAGATTCGCTACGTTGTCCAATCTTGATCGCAAGCGACTCAACTTCATCGCGGCCGCTTCGCGTTCGTATGACCTTCTCCCGCAAGTTTCGGAATTCAGCAAGTAATTGTTCTGTTTCTGGGTCATACCATTCAGTTATTCCCAAAACTTCTTCCACTGCGTCAATGTAAGTATCGCCTTTGCTACAAGGACGTGGCGGATCAAGAGAAACCGAAGCATCGTCCCCAATTCTAAAGACATGAATCGAGTTCCGACACGCCGTTGCCGACGAATACGCGGTCCGGGTGCGCATCCGGCGTAC
>CAYWNG010000821.1:1088-2816 GCA_964458685.1 uncultured Pirellulaceae bacterium | reverse complement strand
ACATTCTCAACGCGATTGACGCTGGTGATCCGCAAGGTTCAGCGGAACTGTTGCCACTTGTCTACGCTGAATTGCGGAAGCTAGCGGCGGCTCGATTGGCTGGTGAAAAACCGGGGCAGACGCTGGATGCGACGGGACTGGTTCACGAAGCTTACCTGCGACTGGTCGGAAAACATCGAGAACTGAAGTGGGACGGTCGTGGACATTTCTTCGCAAGTGCGGCAGAGGCCATGCGGCGCATCTTGATCGAAAACGCGCGCCGTAAACAAGGCCCGCGACGCGGAGGCGAGCGGCGCCGAATCGATGCCGATCTGGACAAAATCAGCGCTGGCACAAACGATGTCGATCTTCTGGACCTCGACGAAGCCCTCACGCAACTCGCTGCAGAATCACCGATTCGAGCGGAATTGGTCAAGCTCCGTTTCTTCGCCGGGCTAACCATTCCCGAATGTGCCGCGACGTTGGGCATCTCGGTCGCCACCGCTGAGCGATACTGGGCCTATGCTCGCGTCCGCCTTTATGCCGCATTGGCCGATCCAACGCTTGGTAAGGAAGGTTCAGAATCGTAGGCCTGTTGTGTTCGCGCCATTCGTGCTTGTCCGCAGTTGGCTTCGCCCCCAGTCGGCTTGTCCGACTGGAGCGTCTGGTTCGAAAGCTAGGAGGCGGTAAAGCGAAAGAAAGGCTCCCAGTCGGGCTTGTCCCGTCTGAAGCAAAGGTTCATTGGCTAGCTCAAGAACCTGCTTCACCGATACTTTAAGTAAATAGTGAGGGAGATTTGGCTCGTGTTTTGCTTAGTCATCACCGTTCCAGGCCGTCTTTTTGTGATCCTCCCGCATATCGATTGTTGCGTGAGCGGGTTTTCTCAACCCGAAATGACACCGTCGGTCTATCTCGGTCGCGGCGAATCAATAGGGAGTGTATCATGCCTCCGGACGCAAAGAATTCAAGCAGTGGCATCGCGAGGCATCTCATTAGGAACTTTGTCTCAAACTTGAACGCGCACCGAATCATCTAGTAACCGCAACTACTAGGCCCTGAACGATGTCCGAAGTAACTCAGATTCTTCAGCAGATAGAGGCTGGCGATCCCTCAGCTGCGAATCTTCTATTGCCGTTAGTCTACGATGAACTGCGCAAGTTGGCTGCCGTCAGACTCAATCAGGAGAAACCAGGGCAGACGCTGCAAGCTACCGGACTAGTGCATGAAGCCTACCTGCGACTCGTTGGTCAGGACGGTGCCGCGAGTTTCGCGAATCGGCAACATTTCTTTGCCTCTGCAGCCGAAGCCATGCGCAGGATTCTAGTAGATCGGGCCCGCCGCAAGTTGACGGAGCGGCACGGTGGCCAATGGCAGCGAATCTCAGAACCGATCGATGATCCGGTTGCTCATGAAGACCCCCAGCAGACGCTGATCGTTCACGACTTGCTCGATCATCTCGGCAGAACCCATCCTCGCCAAGTCGAAGTGGCTAAGATGCGATTATTTCTACAGCTCAAGTTCACCGAGATCGCAGAAATCATGAACGTGTCGGCCGACACAGCCGAATCGGACTGGAGTTTTGTACGCGCTTGGCTACAACGCGAATGGACGCGAGACATGCGTAAACAATAAGACACTCATTGGCGAACTCCACCTCTACTATTGCAACTCCCAACAAAGCCCACTGGCGTGGCGCACTTTAGGATCCCATCGATTCGCGGAGTTTGGCAAGCCCTCGCCGCAATAATC
>CAYWNG010000821.1:0-1078 GCA_964458685.1 uncultured Pirellulaceae bacterium | reverse complement strand
TCCGCGACGACTTCTGCCAACGATCGCCCTTGTAGATGTTTGAGTACAATGATCTGTCGCATGTCTTCCGGTAGTTGCAGCAAGGCGTCGCTCAAGTTCGAAAGGGCCTCGCGCTTTTCAATGATGTGGCTCGGTGTACTCACATTGCCGGCTAGCCATGCCGCCATGCCAGACGAGGAACGGTCAAGATCTGCCGCGATCGATCGCTCCAAATCTACATCTCGTTTTCCCGCTCGAAATCGTTTGACGGTGTCAGCGATCTCATTCGCCAAGATCTCTCGAAGCCAAGCGGCCAAAGCATTGGGGTTTCCCAGCGGAGCACGTTCCAAGGCCAAATGAGCCTTGAGCATCGTCGCTTGCACGATGTCGGACCCATCCAGTTTGGGTTGAAGTCGCGTCGCTAGTTGCGAAACCGCCAGAGCCCTTAAATAGTTTCGGTAGGGTTCAAGCTGGTTTGTCTTTTTGGCATCATTTGTTTCGACGGTCATTGTGATTTTCACTTCTCCGCGAGGCACCCCTTTAGCTTTCCATAGTCTAATAGACGACCAATCCGTACGTGCGAACCGGAAGCGACTCCAATTTGTTTTCGGAATAGCAGCTCCATGCAAACGAAAGGCGGAAATTATTTCCCGCAGCGGCGGTTCATTGGTCGGAGAATTTCGTCTTTAATAATACTGGCCTTCACTAGGCTAAAGCCCACAAATCCAACCAACATAAAAGCCTGAGCTCCGGTCACTTACCATGACAAATCGAGAACCATCCGACGAGCGACTCGACCAAATCCTAGCGGATATCCTCGCGTCGCAATCGCGTGACGATAAATTCGATCCTGAGACGATCATCAAGGCCAACCCTGAATTTGCAGACGAGATCCGTCAGTTTTTATCAGATCAGAAGCATTTTGCGGTGGATGGCACCACCAACGCCTTCACCTCGATCGATCCCAAGCGTTCGCCTCGTATCGGGAATTTCAAATTGCTGCAACGGCTAGGTGAAGGTGGCATGGGAGAAGTTTGGATGGCGGATCAAGAAAAACCGGTCCGCCGCCGCGTTGCCATCAAGCTTGTCAAACCGGGCA
>CAYWNG010000820.1:0-2822 GCA_964458685.1 uncultured Pirellulaceae bacterium | reverse complement strand
TATTCATACGGGAACTTGAAAACTTCGGCAGAACCGCTACCAAGTTTAATGGCGCTGGAACAACCTCTATGTCGCCAGCACATCCACTTCGAAAACTGGCAAGCCAGTGGCACACAAAAAAAATCACCTAATCAAACGCCGCCTCTGCCGCTTTCCGAAATCCTCTTCACTCCAATCATGCGGATCCAGAATCGGACACGGACAGCACGGACGACACGGCAAGTACCAATATGATGAGATAGCTCGACTACCAGTTCACAGTGGAATGGATTGGCATGCCAGACCGGACAAACTCTAAATCTATGCCAGATGTTGATTGAGTCGAGAATAGGTCGCGGAGGCGGTAGAGTACATCCCACGCTTGCTCAACTTCTTGTCCATCGACCTTCGAAAGTATGTCTCCTGCTTTGATTCCAGCTCGATCGCAAGGAGAATCCACCCTCACCAAATCAACGTGAATCTTCTTATCTTTCAGAAGCAACGAAAGACCGCTTTGATCTCGTTTGAATGGCAGATCAAATTCTGCATTCGGAGTAACGCTGATCGTTGGGAATTTCCATCGATAAACCAATCAAAGCGTTGCAACAATTCTAGGCCAACGGCATCCCTGGAGTCTATACTCTCTGAGATTGGAACATCTTTCATGGCATACCCCAGGAACTTGGCATCTCGCAATACTCCGTGCCTCCGACTTGCAACTCCACACAGGGCTACAAACGGAACGCTTCGTACCGCCAAGATAAGGTCTTTCTCCAAGAGACTATCGAAAGGTGCTTTCCGGATCGAAAGTGCCGTGTTCATCCCCGTGTCAATCTCGAAACCTACAGGGTTTGTGCCTGCAAGTTCGACAGATTCAATGACTAGCGAGTCATCCTTCAAACGCAGTGGAACAGTCTTCTGAAATTGAGTTGCCCCCCGGAGGCCACCGTAGAAAGCCTGTTCGTAGACCACTTGAAGCTGAGCAAGCATGCGAGGTCACTTATTCCAATCGCTGTGCCTACCTTGCTACTATTTGTCTGCGTAGTACGTCACTTCCATTTTGGTTTTGTCGACTGCGATCTTCTTTATTTCGGGTCTTGTGAGTATCAGATTCACAGCATTTCCGGGTCCCAGTTCGGCCGACGATGGATCAAAAGCAGGGCCAAGAAATTGCGACTCTCGTACTTCATCAACCGTCAGTGGAAAGGACTTAAGCACGTTCACCGACATTCTGGCGATAGAACAGAGCCGAAAAGCGTACTTCCTTTCACGTACATTAACTAAGACACACCAGAAACCATTGTCATCTATGACGAGCCGTTGAGTATCTACCCGACGCAATTCCGCACCGTCAAATTCGTCAAGGCACTCGGTAACTTGTGCCCGCTTGTCAATTACCAAGAACCTCGTGGGAATTGCCTCCAGCCCCAACGTTCCATCGAATTGACTTGTTCGACATCGATGCGCGAGCTCCTGGCTCTGACGAGTATCCAGATTGTGAATGGCCAACTTTGGAACCTCCTTTCCAGCAACCTGAACTGGTTCAACTTGGCCATCTCGACGCGGATTATCCAGTAAGTGCATAAGCTGGTTTTCAAGCACCAGTGCGAGCCTCAAATCATGGCCGTGATAGGTCGCGTGGACCGCTAGCCAAGTCGGTTTAGGTTTAGGATTGTCAAGATCTCCGGCATTGGCGTTAATCCACCAACTAGAACTAATCCAAACTGTCAATAAGTACATTGTTCGGATCATTGTCGTGTACCTTCAAACAGGGATATCTCCATTTGTTTTAAGTCGATTACTACCCACCTGACATCTGGTTGCCAAGCTCGTCGTACATTGAAGTAAGCGGGCGAGTCAAAGAACGCGACTGGCATTTTCGAAAAACTCGCCTTACCTTTTTCGCTAAGGATGGCGTGTTTGACTAACGTCTGATCATTGATTTTTCGAGTACCTAGCATTGCAGGCCACTTGAAGTAACTTTCGTTCGTAACCAACCTGTACCCGAATCCAAAATCATTCTCAAGTAAAGCCAAATTGCCACGAGATCCATAGATCAACTCGAATCTCGCTACAAGTTTTCCTACTAACGAAGTGTTCCACTGGTCAGTTAAGTCTGTTTGCCCCGTGTTTCGGTCGATAAAAATGAACTGAGTTCCAATTGCGCTAGGTCCTATGCGGCCAACGAAGCCTTGATCGAGTTTCGCACGTTCGTTCCGCGAAGTGGCGTCTTGAAATTCGATCAAGTTACGCGGAACCACCTTGCCACCGACCTCAACTGGTCCATCATTTGAATGTGTTCGCCATAACAATACACCATCTTCAGACTCGATAGCCAACTCCAACTTGACTACATCCTGGCCAACCTTCGCATGCGTAAAGCAGGCCACGTCAGTTTCTGATATGGATTGCGAAAGTGCCATGTTGCAGAACAAGGACGCAATCAAAGCACAAATGATTCGAGGTGTCATGACCCAAAGATCTTTCATTCAAGTCGAATTTCGAAGTTCATGGAAACTCTTCCGCTATTCAGCAAACCAACATAACACAAACGCTGTTCCGCCGTGATCGCAGATGATCCTCGCTTCAGAAAGCCGTGCCTTCCGTGTCCAATCTTTCCAATCTAGGACTGGAGACAGATAGCACAGACGAGACGGAAATAACTAAAAGGCCGAGATGAACGGTGTCAGATAGGCGAACGGGAGTTTGGCCTAAGAAATTGGAACACAAGTGTACAGCGGACGGGACGCCCGCGCACCGACACTGACTACCGGTCGGTCTCTTCAAACGTCTCGTCTAAAGGCTTGCTGCCAGGAATATCTTGAGGCCACTTCGACCATATT
>CAYWNG010000819.1:0-2834 GCA_964458685.1 uncultured Pirellulaceae bacterium | reverse complement strand
CCCTTTCAGGGCGGACGGACTCAATCGTTTCGCTTTCCCAGGGCGGCGCTGCGCTCTGCCCTGGGCTGTTTTGTTGTGGCCTTTCAGGCCAGAAGAGGCAAAGCCTACACGCTGATGGTTCGTGCGGAGACAACTGCGATGAACGAAGCCAGCGGCTCCGTTGCCGCTCGTTGCCGCTCGTTGGCCCGAGTGTCGCTGCGAGCGTGAGCTTCTGGGCGCAACCCGCTCGACCGACACTGCCCGTTGTTGGGTTTCGTTCCTCAACCCAACCTACGACGGACTAAAGCCGACCAACGACGGGCAAGTGTCTAGTTCTCAATCGCGTGCTGAGAGTTGATAGCCTGGGATAAAAACTCTCAGGAAGGGTCAATCACGAAGTATACGAAGGATTTGTTCGAGCCGTTGTTGGGTTTCGTTCCTCAACCCAACCTACGACGGACGGCCTTACACCTCGACACCGGTGTTACTTCATGAGCCCTTCGCGGACGTCGCGATGTTCGTAGTCGTGGATCAGCCAACGGTCGCCTTGCTTGACCCAAGTCACGATTAGCAGCCGAGCTCCACCGCCTTTCATCCCGTAATAACTCTGGTCGCCGGTGACCTTCATGGTGGCGATGAATTCGGTCGTGGCCATGGGAGGCTTGATCGAGTCGTTGATCACAACCGACTTGATGCTGGTGACCTTGGCTTCGTCAAATTTGAAGCGCGAGATTTCACTCTTGGCTCTCTGTGTCGCTGGGGTGGCGTTGGGGTGCATGTAAGAGAGCGCCCGATTGTGGTCGTTCGCGCGGACGGCATCGACTACTTCGTAAATTGTCCGGATTAGCTTTTCTCGTTCAGTCTCCATGTTCATCGAAATGATGCACAGGATGAGCGTCGCGACTGCGGTAGCAACGGCCGCATAGATAGCGCGACGATTGCCTAGCTGCTTAGCAACGACGACAAGCAAGCCAGTAATAACCGCGCCAAACAGTCCGATACCGATGGGGTTTTCGAGAATCGTGTTCATGAATAGCCTTTGCCGCGTCGCTAATGGAGTGTGGGGCTAGTGGAGTTGCCAGCCGAATCCCTCGGCTTCAAAATCGGCTTTTCCTTCCGGCGAGACGATCGCTTGAAACAATCGACGTGCCGTTTGTGGATATTTTGACTCTTTGTAAACAGCCCAAGGTTGAACGGCTATCGAACAAGGCAGGCCCTGAATCTGAATCGCATCTAATTCATCAGCCGCACCGGCTGCGTTGCTTAGGTAGACTACTGCCGCGTCCAACGAGCCCGCTCGCATCTGATTGACCAGCAAATCGCCCGTTGGAGTTTGCACAGTCACGTTCTTCATCACCTCGGTCTGCACGCCACCTTCTTTTAACGTGACCTGTGTTATCCACCCCATCGCACACTGCTTTTCGTGCCCGATACCGACGCGAAGACCCGGCTGTGACAAGTCTTTTAATGAGCCGATGTTCTTGGGGTTGCCTTTTTGCACCAGGATAACCAGTTCGTTTTGGGACACCTCCACGGGTTCTGGAAACAGATCAGCCACTTGATTCATGAACTCGACGTCACAAGCAAAATACGCATCTGGTCGCTGACCGGTTTTCATTTGTCCAACTAAAATTCCGCAACCGTTGTAAACAGTGTTAACATCGACGCCTTCGCGCTGCTGAAAACGTTTGACAGTTTCTTCGATGGCTGGCCGCAACATCGATCCGGCATAAAGAGTTAACTGAAGCCGTTCAGACCATGGTTCACCGGCCTCAATTTTGAAACCATGCTTAGCGTAGCTTTCAAGGCCTCGATCTTGCGCCGAAAGGTAACGAGCAAAATGAAGTGCAGCTTGAGGACGTTTAGCCGCGGCCAACACGCCAACTTCGACGCGACTGGTAATTGAATCGAGCTCGGCGATTTCGACGGCTTCAAGCTGTGGGTAGGTTGCCAGGACTGCATCGTAGACAATTCCCGCGTCGGCGGCACCAAGCTTAACGTCATTGGCCACGTCGGTGACTGTGCCCCGAAAGGCAATCGTCTTAGCCTTCAGCGGCTCCCACAGATGTGCTTCAGTCAGGGCAGATCGAGTTATCTTGCCAATTGCCGCGCCATCGGGGTTGGCTTGAACTAAGCGAATCGAATCACCCATGAGATCTTGTAGTGACTTGATGCCCTTAGGATTTCCTTTGGGCACAGCAACAACAGCTTTCATCGTCGCGATGGGAATGCGTTCGGCCACTAGACTTTTTTCAGCAGCGATGGTCAAGAAGCTGTCGTCGGCTGGGATAAACAGATCACCATCCGCGGCAATTTCAACGCGATTGAGCAAAGCTTGTGAGGGACCAAATTCGACTTGTACCTCGCGATGGCACTCTTCGCGGTAGCGCTTAACAATCTCTTCCATTGCAGCTCGATTCGCAGCAGCGCAGAAGACGACCAAAGGCTTCTTAGAATTTGCCGAGTCGGTGGAGTTCGATTCGAACTGCGCGCGTTCTCGCTTGAGTCCATAGATCGATCCGATCAGCAGCAGGCCAAGCAGTCCCAGGAAGATCCAAATTGGATTTTTTGACATAATCAACAACTCTCCGTTTGCGTCACATGCTCTTCTAACTCATTCCGCAGACTCTGCCTCTGACTTGACGGAACTACTTGGATTTAGGGGCAAAGCCCTGTCCATTTACCTAGCCCAGCCTGCAGGGCTGGGGAGCTAATTTACAAGATGAACATAGGGCCAACGACGGGGCGGCTTGAATTCAAACCGCCCCGTCGTTGGCCCTTAATCTACTCATGCTGCGTTACCCAGCCCGATGGGCTGGGCTAGGTAAATCGCTGGGCCTTCGGCCCGAAATCCC
>CAYWNG010000818.1:0-2836 GCA_964458685.1 uncultured Pirellulaceae bacterium | reverse complement strand
GAGATCTTCGTCTTTTTGAATGGCAATCGCAACTGGGTTTGCATCTGGGCAGCGTCGGAGAAGGGATTCGCTAACGGTCCACCAAAATAGAATCAAGTGGCAAGCGATACGGCTTCAAGACTGTGTAGCGATGCGCGAGTATGCCGTTTTTCATGTCCATTGTGACGGTCATGCAGGATTGTTGCCGAGCATGATGATCATCGACCAGCCGTGCTGAGAAATGGGGAAAAATGGATGCGAAACCCAGCAATTTCGGGTGGGCAGTAAAAAACTGTTTCGATTGCAAGTAATTTTCGTGACAATTGCTGGTCCAGTCGTTCTTATAGGATGCCATGGAAAAACTGCCGGCAGGAGCATGTCGGCGGTTGGGCACGGCTGTCTCCAGTCGTTGAAAACGGTGCGAAGCTAATGAACAATAGTACCACTTCCTGTTTGCAGTTTTCGGAGAGTAGCTTTTATGTCTCGATCATGGCGAAAGACTCTGGGCTTCGAAGCACTTGAGAATCGAGCGTTGATGGCGTCGGATTTCATCCTTGCCTTGCGTCTTGAAACATTAGATGCACAAGATCGGCCGGTTTCACGGGTCAATATTGGCGACTCATTCAAACTGAGGCTGACGGCAGAAGAATTAAATTCGAAGTCGTCCTTGGACCGTGGTATTGGCGGTTACATAGGGGTGACATTCGATGCTGGTTTAGCAGACAAGAATGGGGCGATGAATTATGCAGACGCCTATTCGTTAAACCGCAGAATGGACGTTATCGCGCCTGGGGTGTGGGAGAATCTGGGGGCTATCGCGGATCTGTTCAAACCCGAGTTTGCGACTCCACCGCGCCCTCGCATTCAATGGGAGATTCCCATGCTCGCTAAAGCTGGCGGTGAAGTTGTGTTCCAAACGAATCCTTCCGACTTGTACGGGTTTGGCCTCCAAATGGATGCTTATGCCCCATCAGTTATTCGTTTTGGCTATGCACGCCTTCAGATCGGAGATCCAATCCAGTTTCCCGGCAGTCCATGGCGGAACCCTCAAGACCCGGCTGATGTTGATGGCAATGGCCAGGTCAACGAAGACGATCTAGCCCTGATCGAAATAATTTTGGGTTTTCGCCAGCCGCCCACTCCCTATCGATCGCCTGAGGTTGTTGAGGGAGTTGATCGTGGTCAAGCGGACGAACCATCAGGGCCGAGCAACGAGATTTTATCGCTGATAGCGCTTGGGTCTCAAGGAAAAATTGTGCTCGATGGGTCAGCGGTCCCACGGAGCACTGCTCCATATATCGATGTCAACGGTGATCGAGTGGCTGATCGCTTGGATGTGTTGGCTGTCAAGGAACGATTCATCAAGATGCCTGAGCCGGGAGAAGCTCCGCCGCCGTTCGCGTTTCTGTTCAAACCTGATTTTCAATTCGATTTGAGCGTCATCAACCTTCGAACGAATCAGCCCTTGGAGTCGAATGCGGAAGTGCTGGTGGGGGATCTGATCGAGGTTCGATTCTCAGGACCCATCGAGCTGCGCAAGTCATTCTATGAGCCCTATGCAAGGAGCTTGGACGTGCGCGAGAATGTGCTGCAAGCACAGTCTTCAGGCAGCATGGTGTTGCAGTTCGATGCAGTTCCTGACCCATTCGGTCGTAAAGCCGCTCTCGCAGGCGTGACTCCGGCTGAGTTTGATAGTCGCATGCAAGAGTTGTTGAGACCGATGTCGCGAACGATTCACGTGCGCGAGAACTTGAGCCGTCCCGTGGCCTATGATCGCACTTACTCTTACCATCAGCTTGAGGGCGTCAAATCGGCTCGAGAGATGGCCGAATTTCTATCTGACCCCGAGTTACTAAGGCTCTCGATTGATGCGAGCCAAGGTCTGCTCAAAGATGTGCCGCCCAATGAATCTACGAGAGTCCTGATCATTGCAGGACCGCACGGCGAGTTCGATTTGAACGATGACGGTTCGTTTTCCTATTTGTTTGATGAGTGGTCCTTACGCTATTCGCTTTACGATTCCCTAAGGCAGGGCGGGCAATTTTGGTATGTATTGGTGAGCCCCAGCGGAACATCGGAGCTTCGCAAAGTTAGCTTCTCAGGAATCGTTACTCCATTGCTTGACCTCGAACTGAGAGCCGTTGATGCGCAGGGAAAAGCGATCAACACAGCGCGAGTTGGAGAGGAGTTCTTTATTGAAGTGGCTGCTTATGCGAACTATTCCTACAGACGTATCCCCGTTCAGTTCAAGCCCTCGCATCCGTTGTACTTCGACTACCAATTCGATTCTAAAGTTGGGCGGGCCGAAGCCGCACCCGTTGCGACAGATCGTTTCAACTGGGAGAGAGCTTCACTTGGGCAAGAGGATGGAAAACTGGTGCTTGTCCTTGAGCCCATGTATCCAGGATTTCAAACAAGCCAGGATGAAATGAAGGTCGCTTTTGATCGTTACAGCCTAGCAGTCCCTGAAATCGTTTTGTTTCGGCAAAAGATGATTGGAATTGCCCCCGGACAGTTGAATCTCAATATAAATGATGCAAGGCTTGAACTGCCAGAAGTTGCGCCCGAGTCGATAAACTTGGAGATCGCAAACTTTGAAATCACCGCTGCCGCTCAAAGCAGAGAACCACGATTAGATGTGTCTGGCAACGGCGAGATTACTCCGTTGGATGTGCTCTTGGTGATTAACCACCTAAACTTGCGGAGTCTTGCGGGCGAAGATGTTGCTAGATCTGCTACGCAGACAATCCAGTCTCTAGATGTGAACCAAGATGGTACGGTATCTCCTCTCGATGCACTGCTCATCATCAATCGTCTGAATGCGATTCGATTAAGCACAAGCCAACTGAACGTCGCG
>CAYWNG010000817.1:0-2838 GCA_964458685.1 uncultured Pirellulaceae bacterium | reverse complement strand
GTTCGATTTCTGGCCCACAATTTTGAGCTGGATCGTCTACTAGAGCTATGGGATACGCTTTCTAACGCTACCGGCGATCAGGGAAAAGTGTCAGAATTCCCTAGGCTTAGGAATTCTGGCGAATCCCACTACGTGCTACCGTTTGGGCCAACTCCACGCCGGTAGCGCAAAGCGATCGATGTTGACTATCTGAGTCGCTCCAAACTGTTTTTCGAGCTGGAAGTGGACAGACTGAGGCTGCTGACAAAGCGCATCAATGAGCGGTTGAGCATGCGTGACGACGATCACTTGGTTGTCTCGACCATAAGCGGCGATCAACCGTCCTAAAGCTGGTAACAGTTCAGGATGTAAGCTTGTCTCGGGCTCATTCAAGACCATCAATTGCGGAGGTCTTGGAGTAAGTAAGGCCGCCGCGAGCAACAAGTATCGCAGCGTCCCATCGGACAGCTCGGTGGCAAACATCGGTCGCAACATGCCTGTTTGATGTAGTCCAACTCGGAAAAGCGTGGCTTGCACATCAATCAGAAGCTGCGACCCAGGAAAGGCATCTTCAATCGTTTGTTGCAATAGTGGAGCGTTTCCAATTTCGATAATCGTTTGCAAAGCGGCTGCCAAATCTCTTCCATCACCGCTAAGCATGGGAGTGAATGTCCCCACGCAAGGCAGTCGCGCCGGAGACTGGCTATCGGTGCGCATCTGATCGTAGAACCGCCAGCTTCGTAACCAGTCGCGAAGCAGAATCAACTGCGGAGCGTTGGTCGGATCGGAGTATTCGCCCAAGACGCTTTGCGTCGAGCCAAGCGAGATATCAATGTCAATCCAATCGTCTCCTGGCCGACAACGAAGCTGCTCGTTCTTTCGATCAACTAGCAAGTTTGCCGAAGAGACTTTACTGCCCGCCCAAAGCCACTCACGCTTGATCACAGGATCTAATGTGAAGGCTGACGGCGAGGGAATGGGCAAGCCAAGATCGATCATGTAGGTAAACTGATCGCTGGACATGCCAAGCAGCAAACGAACGGGACCTTTTCTAGCTGTGCCTTGAATGGGCGTGATCCCCAGCATCATCTCCCGCGAGATCGTTTCAGGACCAGCCCACAGAACTGAAGATAATCCACCTTCACGAGCCAGCGATTGAACAAGACGACCCTCGGCGGCATCGACAATCAGTCGCAGGGCTCGATAGATGTTTGTTTTGCCGCTTCCGTTGGCACCTTCAATGACATTGATGTTGCTCAAGCCCAGTCGCAGCTCACGCAGAGTGCGATAGCCGTGGATTGCGATCGTCTTGATCATCGAAGCTCACTCCCGGGTGTGGCTCGTCGTGATAAGAATCTTGCGGAACAGTGCGGAATGGGAGAGTCCTGAAGCTACTTTGCTTCAAGGCTTTCGAAATAAGCATCTAATCCGGCGCGGAACTCTTCAGGAAACTCGCGTCCGCCAGCTTGTCCTGTGGCTTGGCCGACATCGCGTTGCTCGCGGCGCTCCATTTGATTGATACCATTGCCGATCAAGGCCAGAGCGGAATCTTGCGTGGTACCGGTTCCGCCAGTACCTGGATTCGAGCCGCCACCGCCTCCGCCGCCCTTGGGATTGATCCGCTGCGATTGCAACAGTAATTCGATGGCTTCAGTCTCAGCAGAGATCGTCCTCGATCCCACATCGCCAAACTCCAGCATACCACGGGCTTCGTCCATCACAGTGCTGACGGCGCCGAGCAGTTTCATTTCGTTTTCAAAGTTCTTACTGGCTTCAGGCAACTGGGCGATCACATCGGTGAGATCGTTCGTCCGATTTCTCAGTTCTCGCTGCAGTTTTTCCAATCGTCGCGATTCGATCGTATGTTGTTCAATCGTAACCGCATTCTGCGACTGTGCAGCCACGCGAGTA
Organism: uncultured Pirellulaceae bacterium; assembly: GCA_964458685.1. Taxonomy (GTDB): domain Bacteria; phylum Planctomycetota; class Planctomycetia; order Pirellulales; family Pirellulaceae; genus Aureliella. The sequence continues at coordinate 948 of CAYWNG010000817.1, read as the reverse complement.
TCTTCGCGCAAGTTGACTTCGCCTTCGAGGATCTTCAGCATCTCTAGAATCACTTTGGGCGGCAGCGATTCCTTCGACTGACTTTCGCCCTTCTTTTTCTTCTCGTCCGAGCCCTTATCGCTTTGAACCAGATCTTCGGCCCAGCGATCCATCGTATCGGCCCAATACTCAGCCTGAGCGATCGACAAACCGTGTTCGACCGGGATGTCTTCGCCCAGCTTTTGTAGTGAAACCAAAACCTCCGAGCCCTTCATCTCATCTAACACAGCTTTGAATTCATCTGTTCGACGGCGTTCATAGAAGGCTTGCATGTCATCCATGATGTACGACAGCGTTTTGCTGCTTGTCTGTTCCGTTTCGGAGAGCAACGCCAAGTTGCTGCGATCTTCGTCAGGCACATTCGCAGCTTGACCGAACAGCTTGTCAATTCTTGCCGAGATCATTTCGGCGACTTGACTTTGCTCGCGCGAGGCAGCCTTGAGTCGCTTGACCAAGGTCGAGCCCTCTAAATTGGCCATAACTGCGTTAAGCTCGTCGGCGATCTTCTCAAACTCAGCTAGCAAGTCTTGTTGTTCACTGACCGCTTCAGCCAGTTCGTCAGTCTTCTCTTCTTCAGCTTCCTCTTCCTCCATCTCCTCCGGCTTTTTGTCTGGTCCTAGAAGTGCAGTTTGAGGCAATGAAAGACGAGCCTTACCGCCCTTTTTCTTCTTGTCTGACTTTTCCTTCTCATCCTTCTTGGCCGGATCGATCTTTTGCATGGACGATTCAACATCGACGATGCTGGGTACCTTCGATTGCTTGTCGGGGTCGTTTTCGTTCTCTTCTGGATTCTCTTCAGGCGAGCCGCCGTTTGGGTTGGCGCGATTCTTGCCGACCTGTGGTGCTTTGGAGTCTTGTTGTTTGCCAGTTGCTGATTGTCGTCCCGCAGCCTGCTTCAGAAGATCCGCG
>CAYWNG010000816.1:0-2861 GCA_964458685.1 uncultured Pirellulaceae bacterium | reverse complement strand
TATTTCGCACGTCAACTTTCATATCACGCCTGGTCGAGTCCAGCTCGACATGGGCAGCTTCGACCATTTCCTCAAGGCCACCAATGACGTCGCGGTCCACATGAGGCCATCGAGGCCAACGAGCGAGAGCGTGTGATCGTCGACTCCAACCTGCAACCCAAAGGCACCGCCCATCCGGCGGACAGCCGGCCGCTGGATTTCTCCTGGCATAAGGTGGTCATTACTGTCACGAGCGCGGGCATTGCCCTTGAGCAGATCCATCCGGCGGGGAGCAAGATAGTTCGTAGCAAGGTTGGCGTCTATGTTCAAAGCAAGGAGTTCAAGCGCAAGCGTGCGAGTCTCATGGTGGCATTCTGCGAGGAGCTGCGCAATCGCGAATCCAACTATGTGGATGTGGCCGCTGGCGGAACCCTGACGCCTGAGTCCAGCAGCCTCGAGTCCCTGAGCGTCCCGACCGCATTGCTCGACCGGGCTGAGCGATTCCGCACTAAGCGCCCTTCCAAGAATCAGCCGTACGCCAAGCACTCGCCGACGGTGGTGCCCATTTCCGACGGCAAGGCAAGGAATCCCTGTGAGTACGGCGTGAAGATCAGTCTGATGGTGACCCGCAAGCAGGGCCTTATGGTTGGCGCAAGGAACTTCCCCGACAACCCCTGCTGGGGCCAAGTGCTCAGTGGCCAGTTCAGGCGGACCCTAATCCTGATTAAAGACATCGTCCGCGCGAAAGCTGGTCATTGCAGACTTAGGGTTCCCAAACTTCGGTGGCCACAACTCGGGCGTTCAGATCATCAACCGCGGCAAGACCAAATCGCTCGTGGATCGCGACAAAAGGCTGCGCACTCGGGGCAAGGCGAAGAAGCCCCTGACCTCGCACGTCAAGGCCGATCACAGCACAGACCAGTGCAGGCTGCGTGAGACGCTCGGCAATACGATTCATGGAATCAGCAGTGTGGCGGACTACAACAAAAGCTGGCTGATGAGGGCCATCAGCCGCTTGGGCTTGAAAGGGCTCAATTGCAGCATGTTCGGCACAGCGCTGTGGCGGCAGAGCAACAAGAGCGGCGCGGTGGCGCGCCCTGGGGAAGCTCTCGATTTTTTGATCAAATTTTCAGTCAAGTTCACCCTGACCCCTCGGTGTATGTCCACAGGTCCGGTTAAATGAGTTTCAAGAGACGCCCCTTTGGTAGGATGAACATCAAAGAATTATTTTGAACGCTAGAATTTTGTCGCTTTCAGTTACAGAGGAAAGACATCGTGAGGACATGAGCGCATCTTGAGGCGCAACTATGACGATTTTTTGGGGGAATAATGAGCAAAACTAGAAGAAATATACTTATTCTTTCGGCCGGTCGAAGGGTTGAGTTACTAAAGGCATTCAAGAGTGAACTCGCCGCACGCAAGCTTGACTCGCTCGTTCTGGCTACAGATTTAAATCCTCGGCTCTCCGCCGCGTGTCAGTTTGCGGATTATAGTTTTCCTGTCTCCAGGGCGACTTCAGATGGCTATGTGGAAGAGTTGTTGCAACTATGTTCGGAAAATGATGTTGGTCTGGTGATACCCACGATCGACACGGAGCTTATGCCACTGTCATCCTGCCGTGCGCAATTCTCTAATGCAGGCACGGAAGTAATTGTTTCGGACCAACCAATCGTTAGCGCCTGTAGAGATAAGCGGGACACAATTCTTCTTTTTCATAGCTTAGGAGTATCGACACCCAAGACGCTCGCGCGAGAAAGCCTGCGTTTCCCCTGTTTTGCGAGACCGTATGACGGCAGTCGAAGCATAGGGGCAATCAAGATAATGCAGGCGTCGGACCTGACGGATAAAGTCCTTGGTGATCCGAAGATGATGTTCTCAGAGTTGGTGGATGAGCGTTTCGAAGAATACACTGTGGACTTGTATTTTGACCGATCTGGCACGTTGAAGTGCCTCGTGCCCAGATGGAGAATTGAAGTTCGCGATGGCGAGATCAGCAAAGGTATAACCCGGAAGAATCATGTTTATTCGTATTTGGTTGAGAGGCTTAAATGTGTGGTCGGGGCGAGGGGTTGCCTTACTCTGCAACTTTTTGCTCACCCCAAGGAAAGTCTATTCTTAGCGTTCGAAGTTAACCCAAGATTTGGGGGCGGTTTCCCACTTTCCTACGCCGCAGGAGCGAATTTTCCTGGATGGCTGATAGATGAATATTTGCTCGGTCGCGATATACTATTTAATGACTCGTGGCAACCTGATCTCCTGATGTTACGTTACGATGTGATGGCGTTGATCAATCCCTCCATATGAAGACTTTCGCCCCATCAACGCTCCCGACCTTTCCACGTTGATTAGATGCCCTGAACACCTCGACCAGATTTCTAATTTTCTGCGTCGACTAATCAATAAGTTGCATAAAGACTACTGTGCTAGCTGCGGAAACGCGGTGAATGATTGCGTGAGATGGCGAGATTTGTTGCTTGCCGAGGCGGCTCCGGCGATCTCTATCGCCCAACCGCAGCTGCTTACCAATCCGAAACACCAGTCGGTAGGTCGCGTTGGCGCACCTCTTGTTGGAATGGCGCTTATGCTGCGCATATCGTCTCTTCCGAACCGGCTTGACTTTTCCGACCAAGAGCTCGAAGACTCGATCGACGATATACAAGAAAATTACGCCTTCACGCGGATCGAGCTGTCGCAAGAGACGGTAGTCAACGCGGACACCCATCTGAATTCTTGGCGTCGGCTCAATGTGCACAATCTTACCAGGGCACTTCCCGAATGGCTCACCGTGTACTTTAGCCGAGCGCTGGATGATGCGGTTCGAATTCGCGACGGTGGACGCTAGGGGAAACGCTGAACAATTCACTATGCGGCGCGATAGTCCC
>CAYWNG010000815.1:0-2867 GCA_964458685.1 uncultured Pirellulaceae bacterium | reverse complement strand
ATGATCTCAATTCGCTGAAATGATTCGTCGTTCATGAATTGATGATGTCGAATCCACTTCGTAGCTGATCCCGCCAGGGTTCAGCCTTTGCTTTACGTGCAGCCGAAGAGGTGGAATTTCCTCGCCTCAAAGATTCTGAATCGTGGCCGATCCAGCTACGGGAAGGTGACTGCAAAGCCTGAGAGGCTTGAACAAAACAGCCCAGGGGCAGAGCGAAGCGCCGCCCTGGGTACGAGTTTTAAAGTGTCATCCCGTTCGCGACTAAAGCTGGCCTTCGCTTCGCGGCGGTACTTCAATCTCGGCCGCGATTGAAAATACGCTTTTGACAAGTTAATGGCAGTAGTTATGGCACGCTAGAAGTAGCGGTTAGAAACGGTTTAGTGAATTCTGAATGCAAAGGGTCAAGTCTTATGCGGATTGTTCTACGAAAGTGTCTTGGCATTTTGGCCATCATCCTTATAGCTCTTGTCGGTTGCTCCCGTGAGCAAACGCCAGTAGCCCAAGAAGTACTCACACGTTGCTTGGCTGCAGAGGGCGGGGAGGATCGTTGGGGCAAAATCGCGACACTTCGAAAAACAGTGAAAAAGACGGTCGCTATCGCCGACAACCCACCGATACGAACAGTTGAAACGCTAGAGTGGGACATCGCAAGCGCTCGATGGAGGATTGAGTCGACTAGCGCTGGGACAACTCAGTTGACTATTGCGAACGCGACTCGATCGACTACCTACAGATTGACTGATGGAAAAATCGTGGGAGCCACCGACTCGAAGCCCCAAAGTCCAAGTCTAAGCGAGTCGGTCCAACTAGCACGTCAACGGGCTGGCCTTAAGCTAATCAAAAACAATTCCCCAGAGGCTCAAACAACATGGGTTTTAGCATCGGACACTCAAGAGAATTGTCGATGGAGTTTCGATGTCAAGTCATCGTTGCTATCCAAGGTGATCGTAGCGTCGAGCTATGGAGAGGCGGAGACCAACTATTCGGATTATCGTCGGGTTGGTGGAGTTCAGTTTCCATTTCGAATTCGGACTGAAGTGAAGCAGTCTAGCTACGTTGTTGAAGAAGAGGTTCTGTCCATAGAGCTTGATGTGCCATTGGACGAAGCCAAATTTCAGTTTGACGATAGCTGGCGGCGTATCAAGGTTGGAGAGCAGATACCGGATTTCGAGTTCGCCGATTCGCTTCTGGAAGAAAAAACATGGACACGAGATTCCGTCCGAGGCAGTTTCGTCCTTCTGGACTTCTGGGCGACTTGGTGTGGCCCCTGCATTGCTGAGTTTCCAGAATTGCAAGAGATCCATCAGCGATTTGCAGCTCAGGGGTTTCAAATTCTCGCGATATCAATTGATTCCGATATTGATCAACATCGCAGCTTTGTAGAGCAGCGACTTAGGGATTGGGGGAATGCCAGAGCCTCAGGCGAATTCGACTCTGAGATAGCCAAACGCTTCGAGATATCGAGTATTCCGCGAACGATATTGATCGATCCCGACGGTGTTATCCTTGCAGTTGACGATGAGGCAAGAGGGGGGAGGCTGCGTGAGTTACTTGAGAAGTTGTTGTCTAAACCCCAATGACGGTTTGTATGGATTCGTTGAACTTACAATCCTTCGGTTTGGCCAAAGTTGATGCTTTGATTCCGGTTGTCGGCTCTTCAAACCAAGGAGCTTTTACTTCAAGAAGTTCATAGGTTGATCACTTAAAACCTTCTTGAAGGGCTCACTTTCAATCACTTGATCGAGCTGCCTTGTACGAACTGTTTTGTCCTCTACAGAAGATATGAACAAGCCGTTCAGTGGTACTCCCGATTGAACGGTATTATTGGGGCGAATCCAATTTGCAAGTTTGGGTTGTCCGCGTTCCCATTGAAACACTAAGCGAGCAAGGGGCTTTCCGGTACGATCGACGGCCAACAACCAATCGTTGATTGCTACCAGCCAGCCACTACCAAGGGAGATGACGGGGTCACTTTGAATTTTGCTTTCGTGAATGATACCAGTGGTATGATCAAAGAATCTAAGATTTCGGTCGACTTGATGAGTCCACAATGCTGAGGGGCTCGCATCGTGCCACTGAAAGTCCTGGACTCGCTCGGCCTGGCAAAGCGATTCAATCGTAAGCTGACCTTCTTCCACCGGCTTGATCTTGCAGATATGCCAGTTGGAAGTCGTACTTCCTTCCGAAAATCCTGGAGCTCCCGGCGGTCTAAGGAGGTGGCTGGCATCAGATGATAGTGAATCAATAGTTGCACCAAGTGGAGTCTCTCCCCGATAGAATTTCCCATTGCCAAGATTTTCAACCGTTAGGTCTTCATGAATCCGAACGAGAATCATGATTGATTCGCGAGACCGATTATCAGAATCGCGAGATTTATTTCGAGTGTACTGTAACAAAAACAGCGGAGCTCTTACGTTGGCTGATACCAAATCGATTCGCTGGAGTGTGGTAGATTCATCAGGTTTGGGCAACAGATTGGTAATGTCTTTGGATTCATCAATGCTCGAGAATAAACTGTGAAACAGTCTATTTTGTTGAAGGGTCAGAAGAGATTTCTCACTAAGTGGCACAAAATTGCCAGAGTTTCTGCGAATGGGCACCATTCGACGACTCTCAGCATCAAAGAGCTGGTTGCCGAAAATGGTATACTTCGAATCGCGGGACCAAACAGCAGCTTGATTCGATTGTATCGTTGCAATCGTTGTAGTTGGTGAAGATAGGTCAAACAGTGTTTGCACATTTTGTCGCCATTGACGAAGGCCTTGGACAGCCGTGTCGCCACGAACTGCCAGGAATTGGCCATCCGGACTTAGCCATTTGTTTAAATGACTTCGAGATCTGGAATCTATGGGGAGATCGACGTCAAG
>CAYWNG010000814.1:0-2890 GCA_964458685.1 uncultured Pirellulaceae bacterium | reverse complement strand
GCTCACTTCGGGGAACTACTTAGTTTGCCACGAAGGTGACGCAGTTGTCCGCGAATACGATGCCAAGGGGGCCGTCGTGTGGCAATACGAGGTTCCGCTGTTCGGCAAACAGCCTCGAGGTGGTCATGGTGTCGAAGCCTTTGGCAACCAATGTTACTGCGCTCTTCGATTGGCCAACGGCAACACACTGCTTAGCACCGGCAATGGTCACAGCGTCTTGGAAGTCACTCCTCAAGGCCAAGTCGCTTGGAAGCTTGAGCAAGACGAACTACCGGGCATTCAATTGGCTTGGGTCACTACACTTCAACAATTGCCCAATGGCAACCTTGTTATCGGCAACTGCCACGCCGAAAGCAAGAATCCTCAGATCATCGAAATCACTCGGGACAAAAAGGTCGTTTGGAAGTTTCAAGACTTCACTCGCTTCGGTAACTCCTTAACCAACACTCAAATTCTCAGCACAGATGGTCAAGCTATCCAAGCTGTTCTCGGGCAGGATCGCTAATAGCGTGATGGCTGTCCGCGGGCTTTGAATCTGGTGTTCATGAGGTCGACGGCTTGCCGGGTCGGAAGCTAAGGCTTTTCGCTAGACACGGTCAATACGTAGTCTAGTCGTGGGTTGAGCTACGAAACCCAAGAAAACTCTGCGCGGACCAAGTGCAATGCTGGGCTGTCGTGGAGTACAATTTTGTTGGGAGCAACTCATGATCGAAATCAAATACGTTGGTGACAATCTTTGGCAAAGGATTGAAAACGCCGTGGAAAAAGTCAAGGATCGCCTTCGTAGAGTCACACAGTCACTCAATGCAGCCGAAATTCCCTACGCGGTCATTGGGGGAAACGCAGTACAACACTGGGTCTCGCAGGTGGACGAGTCCGTTGTCAGAAACACTCAGGATGTCGACATCATTTTGAATGAGCCCGACTTAGATCGAGCAATCGAAGTTCTAAGTAAGGTGGGCTTCATTTTCCGGCGGGCAGCGGGAATGGCAATGTTCCTCGATGGTCCTGAGGCCAAGGCTCGCGATGCTGTCCACGTACTTTTCGCGGGGAAGAAACTACGCGACGAGCATCTCGCTGCAGTTCCAGAAATTGACCAATACGTGTTGATGGCGGAAGCTCGAACATTGCCATTGGATCGATTAGTCGCCATGAAGCTGACCGCGAACCGAGACAAGGATCGGGTTCATATTCGCGACATGATCTCGATTGGGCTAATCGATGATACTTGGCTTGAAAAATATTCGCCCGAGTTACGTGTTCGCCTGAAGGAATTGCTAGAAGATCCTGACGGCTGAGTCCTTGAATGCTTAGTCCTTGACTGCTAAGTCCTTGATGGGGCACGTCCGATTTCAGTCTACATACCAGTTTGTGATCGGAAAGTACTTTCGAAAATCTTATCAGCGTTGCTGGCTTCGAAGCCGTCGCGGCGGTGGGATCGGTTGAGCTGATCGTCGGGAAGTTGCGCGAACTCGGGTAGCGGTCGACGCTCGGCAAACTCGACATACGACCCAGCGATGGTGTGCGTCGACGTCGATCCGTCCAGCTCAGCAAACTCGGCATCAACAAGCTGAGCCACCGACGAGCTTTGAATCAGCAAGCCATCTGGACTGGTCTTGATCTTGCCACCAGCATCGTTGAGCTGCACGCCGATGGACTCCACGAATTCGTTGAACTTGACGATCGTATTCCAGGGCTTGGGCAGGTTGTGAACACTAATCGTAAAGTGATTCAAGTAGTAGCGATTGTAGATGACCCACGCTGCGTACTCGCTCTCCTCCAATAGCCTTTGATAGTCGCTCCAAGTCGGTGTATGCCATAGCGGCTGATGCAAGAATTGGTCGACCTGCTGGCCATCGTTCAAATCCAGCTCCAACACTGGATCGCTTTTCACTTCGTCCGTGTACGAGCGAATGATCTTGGCGGCTTCGTTGGAAAGATCTTGAACTCGCAGTTCACTAATGAAGATCCGCGGGTAGTTCGGCGTGGGCGGCGAGTACCAGAAGGCGTCTAACTTCTTGCCGGCGAAATGATACGCGTCGCGTCGCTCATAACCACAGTGAAGGAAGATCTTCTCAAAGGACTGAATGCCCAGTTGAGGCACACCCATGGTACGAAAGGCGATGTGGTCGTTCTCAATGTCGGATTCGCGACTGATGAGCTTATTCTCGACCATGCTCGTAACCACGCGGCCAACATCGGGGACTCGCTCGCGATAGCGGCGCATCAGACCTTCCAAAATCGTATCCAGCACTTCACTCATGATCTGCTTGTGCTCCCTTCGCTTGTTGGCCTGGTTGTAGGACAGGTCGTATCTACTCATTTGATAGCATTACTACGCTGATTTGTCTTGCCGCCGACTGATGGAATTAGGTAATACGAATTCCACTTTGTCAGTTCATGGTCCGCTTGGAGCATTTCCAAGCAGGGCATTCCCCATTTACTCAATGTTATACCAGATGAGCGGCTTTACGAGACTACGCAGCACTTTGGTCAGGATCGACGGTCCAATCCTGCTGTCGTTCTGTCTGCTATCGTTCTGCCAGCTCGCAGGCTGTGGGTCAACGAAACAGAATACGGCCACCGAGCAGTTGCTGATGAGCAATGCGATCGATGCGACCATTTCTAAACTGGACTTCAGTGTACTGAACGATAAGAAGGTCTTCCTCGACACAACGTACATCAATAAGCCACCCATGGTGGCGGCCCCAGCGCCTCCGCCAATGTCTATCGATTCTAATTATATCGTCAGTTCGATACGTCAGCAGATGTTTGCCGCGGGCGTTCATCTTGTCGACTCAAAAGAGGATGCTGACATCATTGCTGAACCGCGCGTAGGTGCGTTAGGGATAGATGGTCACGATGTTACCTATGGTATTCCAGCAAGTAG
>CAYWNG010000813.1:0-2895 GCA_964458685.1 uncultured Pirellulaceae bacterium | reverse complement strand
CGTAGAATTTGAAATGAATAGGGGCCAACTAGTGAGACTCAGTGCCGATGCGATTCGTACTGCACTTGAATTCCCTGCGGACAACCTTAGCCCGTGGTCAAGGTACGCGATTGCATTTTTAGCACTAGTAGTGGCCACGCTATTGAGGATGGCGGTTGACCCAATTGTTGGCGATCTGCACCCCTTTGTAACCTATATCTTTGCGACGATCTTTACTGCGTGGTGTTGTGGTTTTTGGCCGGCTGCGCTCTCATTGATTCTTGGATTCTTGGCTGCAGCATACTTCTTTGTCACGCCACGGGGATCGTTTGCGATGGCGGGAGTTGACGTTCATGTGGGCGTCTTCCTGTACGTAGTAGTGGCGATCGCCAGTATTTCTCTTAGCCAGTTAACGCAGAACGCCAATCGTCGAGTCAAAGCGAAGTCTTTACTGTTGGAGCGGAAACAAATCGATCTAGAACGAGTGGTCCTTGAGCGCCAAACAGCAGAGCAAGAAACCGTGAAGTTACTCCGGAGATTCGTCAATCTGCAAGAGGAAGAGAGGCAGAGAATCTCTCGCGAACTTCATGATCAATGTGGGCAGGAATTAGTCGCGCTTCAGTTGGTCGTTAAGCGCCTTGGGGACCTTGCAAGGAACGAGAATCAACCCATCATGCAACCTCTCATCACGGAGATCGACGAACTGTTGACTCGACTTTCCCGCGAACTGCACGATCTAGCGTTTGATTTACGCCCGCCTTCGCTAGACGAACTTGGAATTCGTACTGCGGCCGCTTCGTTGCTGAAGCTGTGGCAAGACCGAACGGCAGTCAAGGTTGATTTCGAATGTCCAAATTCGATTTCCAATGCACTCAGTTCTGAAGTTTCGCTTACGCTTTATCGAGTCCTGCAGGAATCGCTCAACAATGTCGCAAAACACTCAAAAAGTACGCAAGTTAGCGTCATTCTGGAACAGCAACGCGATCAAGCCTTGTTGATTGTCGAAGACAATGGAATTGGAATAGATCACTCAGGGAGGGTCAGCGATTCCGAAAGCCAGCGGGCTCTGGGGATTCAAGGAATGAGAGAACGGCTAGCGGCGGTTGGTGGTAGTTTTGAGATTGAGTCCAGTCCTGGGAAGGGCACTACCGTGTTCGCTCGGGTTCCATGTCGCGGAAAGATGGTGAGTTCGTAATGACGACTATCCAAGTAATTCTTGTAGAGGATCATCAAGTTGTTCGGCAAGGCTTGCGGTTGCTGATTGAGTCAAACTCGGATATTCGAGTCATCGGTGAAGCATCTGATGGACTTGAAGCTATCGACTTGATTCAAGAGCTGCAGCCAGATCTTGTGGTTTTCGATATCAGTATGCCCAATCTGAACGGCATCATGATGGTCAAGAAGCTGCGGCAACTTGGAGTTAGCACTAAGCTGCTGGCGTTAACCGCTAATGAGGATCGTGCGTATCTTACTGAGTTAGTTTCCTTAGGTGTCAACGGTTACCTGCTCAAGCGTTCGGCTGCGAACGAACTCATTGATGCCATTCGAGCGACCTACAAGAACCAGAAGTTTCTCGACCGCGAGATCGTTACGGATTTGGTCGAGGGGGTTTTCTCGGGCAGCGGCAAAAAGAGCGTGGTCGCCGACGGACTGCTCAGCGATCGTGAAACCGAAATCATTCGACTGATCGCTGTGGGATACACCAACAAAGAGGTTGCCAGTCAGCTCAAGATCAGCGTGAAGACGGTCGAAACGCATAAAGCCAGGGCAATGGCAAAGCTACAGCTAGAGAGCCGCGCGGAGCTGATGCGTTACGCAGTCAAAAACGGTTGGCTTGATGTAAGTCCTTAAGCAGCGTGCAGACGAATAGGCTTCATGTTCATTTGCTGAACCCTACACACTCTAGGGAGTAGGGTTTTTCCTGTAAGCAATTTCCTGATTGCCGATGCACGAATTCCGAGACACTATTCAGTTAAAGTAGGCGTAGTGGATCGATGCCCATCGGTCGAGTGCCTAGAACTTTAACTGGCTAGGAGCTTGGGATGGTTAGTGTTGTCTACTTGGCAGTGCTGAAGCAAATACAAAGGATAAAGTCTGAAGCTATAGCTTTATGTCCACGTGTCAGCAGTGTATGGAAGGCAACCCTACCTTTGCTGTTAGTCTTGGCGTGCCAAGCCTCCGTTTCCGCCCAAGAGGCTGCTCAGCAAGCTACGACCGAGTCAAACTTTCTGGTTTGGATTGTTAAGGTTTCGGGTGCGATCGGCATATTCATCTTTGGACTTTCGATCTACTTTGTTTCTGTGACGATCAAGCAGATTCTTGAGCTTAGGCTTCAAGTAGCAGCTCCACCCGAAGTATTAGCGACCGTGGACGGACTGATAGAAGAACGACGCCACAAGGAGTTGGTTCAGCTACTCCAAGAAGATGATTCCTATTTCAGTCAAGCGCTGGTCGCAGGGATAGGCGAACTGAAATTTGGACTTGATGAGGCTCGGGAGAAACTCGATAGGACGGCTGATTCGCTCACCGTACAGATGGAGCGTTCCATTGGGATTCTAGCCGTGATTGGGACGTTGGGGCCTATGATCGGCTTGCTAGGAACGCTGAAAGGCATGATCGCCAGCTTCGGAGTGATTGCGATGTCTGGCGTCGCTCTTGATGCTCAAAAAGTTGCAGAGGGAATCTCCGAGGCCTTGGTTTTGACTTTTGAGGGCGTTCTACTAAGCGTCCCCGCAATCTTTTTCTATTCTCTCTTCAAGAATAGGATCGCGCAAATTTCTGTTGAAACAACCATGCTCGCAGATGATCGCCTGCGAGCGTGTTTTCGTTCACTCAAGACTAAGTCGGAAGTTGCGTTCAAGTAGGTGACCTCTTAAGGGAGTCTCGCGAATGTCGTCAATGAACGCAGATCAATGT
>CAYWNG010000812.1:0-2901 GCA_964458685.1 uncultured Pirellulaceae bacterium | reverse complement strand
TGCACTTCCTGAGCGACTGGCTCATCGGTTTATTGCGCTACAAACTAAGCAACTCCAAACCACGGTAATGGAATACCTCAGTTCGTTTAACGGCGTTTAACGACAAGCCGAAGGCGACTGCTTTCTGCTTACATCTGAAAACACTCAGGCTTCAATGCGTCTCAATCGTAGGGTGGGTTGAGGTACGAAACCCACCACGTTTTTTTCAAACAGCCTAAGACCATGGTGGGTTTCGTTCCTCAACCCACCCCTACAAGATCTACAAGATCGCTCACTTCGGAAACGGTTCAGGCTTCATTGCGTCGAAGTAGGCGATCCGTGCGGGGATCGAATCGGTGATCGTTTGCAACTGCTGCTTGGTGATTCGCTCGGGACGAAACTTGACGGCGAAGTAGGGAATGATCGACTCGGCGATATCCTCGCGGCGAGGATTGTTGCGTGCATACGTCGAGATGAAGATGCCGTCCTTGGTCTGAGCTTCGAGCCACTTAGGAGCCTTCGCAAACTTGGCGTCTAAAGCATGTGCCGCTTCGTGTCCGAGCGTTTCTTCTAGGATGCCATCTTTGAGATACTCCTCGCCCTGCTCTGTGTGAATCAACACATTCCGCCCGCCACCAAAGAGCTTCTTTCCGGCTTGTATGTGCAACGCGTCAATCTCGTCGCGAACCAACAGCGGCAGCCGGCCAAAGCTTGTCGCGTAGAACTCGGCTTGCTTGCGAGCCGCAGCTTCGGTCTCAAACTCGCGATTCACGGCCACTTCAAGCGGACGTCGATCGGCGTAACGCACTTCAAACACAAACACCGGAAAGGCTTGGAACTTGTCGATCCTTCGATCAAACATATTTCGCTCGGCCGTTTCCACAAAGCGAATCGACTCGAACGCTGTTGGGTCCGAGTCCTTGATCAGATCGGGAAAGTCGAAGATCGTTCCATGAAAAGGCGGCAGACGAACCTCTTGAGAAGAGGCGATGTTCAACCCTGCCCATAACGCAAAAGGAAGAGCGAGCACGAGGAATCGAAGACGGCACAAGCCAAACTGCTTCATCACCATATCTCACTTTTCAGTTGCATCGAAGAAATCACAGGTCACGCTTAAACGCCGGCCAGTTTCCGCCGACCAGCAAAGCGATCCGCGCTGTAGGGTAACGGATCGATGTGCGGAGCATCACCGCTGAGCATTTCAGCAATCAGCTTACCCGTCGATGTCGCTAGACTCATGCCTAACATGTTGTGTCCAGTCGCCAAATGCGCATTGCTCAGTTCAGGGACTGGGCCAATGATCGGTAGACTGTCCCAAGTCATCGGACGCCAGCCGTACCAAGTATCGTTAGCAGGACCGTCGACCGAAGCCTTGAGGAATGGACGGGCTGAATCGCGAAGCTGCTGAATTCTATGCGGCGGTATCGTTTCGTCGTAACCGACAAACTCCATCATCGATCCCAAACGCAATTCCGTTTCGAAGGGAGATACTCCAACCTTCTCTTCTGGAAACAGCATGGGATAAGTTGGCGCACCTTCAGGTCGATCCATGGTCACCGAGTAACCCTTGCCGGGTTGAATTGGAATTTGACAACCCAATTGCTTGGTCCAATGGGAACTCCACGCACCCATCGCGAAGACGTAACGGGACGCCGTCATTTCGCCATTCGAAGTCTTCAAACTTAAAATCCGACCTAGCTCGCGATTCACGCCTTGCAACTCACAGTGCTCGATGAATTGCACGCCTTGTTGCCGCAAGTAGTTTGCCCACTGCTCGTTAAGCTGATCGGGTCGCAACGAGCAGTCCAACGGATAGTGAAACGCTCCGAAAAGATCCTCTCGCAGGCCTGGTTCCATCTTGGCGAGTTCCGCGCCGTAGATGCGATTAGCTTTAACATCGAAGTTCTCGGTCAGCATCTGATCATTCTTAGCGAACTCGGCAAAGGCATGTTCGGTGCGAAAGACATACAACAGCCCCTTCGTTTCCCATTCGCACTGCAATCGCAACTTCGCAATCAGATCGTGATACTCGTCCATCGACGCATCCAAGATCGCCTTCAAGTGCTTGCCGGCAGAGAGCACTTGCCGATGCGTGCAGCGTTTGGCGAATTGCCACATCCAGTTCAAAACAGATGGATCAAGCGTCGGTTTGACTCGAAACGGCGAGCGAGAGTTCAACAAGGACTTCAGCGCTAGTGGAATCGCAGAGGGTTCCGTGAGCGGTGCGACGTGGCTGGGGCAAATGTACCCGCAATTGGCAAACGAGCACGCGGCCGCAAGCGTGGACTTTTCAATGACAGTCACCTTGAACCCTGCGTTCGCGAGATAATGTGCGCAGGCAATGCCGATCACGCCGGCCCCTACCACCACTACGGAATCTCCGTTTTCACCCGTTCCACGACCGCTCATAGTTATCTATCCCGCGTCAACTATTCCTGCAACGATTCAGAATTCAGCAAAGTGATCTAATCAAAGCCAGCTTGAAAACTACTTAAGGTTTCCGGGCACGACGTTTCTCGGCACGACGTTTCTAAGCACGACCAGGCCAGTTGTCCCACCAGTTTCGAAACTGTTGCCACTGCTGATCTAAGAACGCTCGTTGCGAAACGCTCAATGCATCGGTGGCATTGAAGTGATGTTCGTACTCTAGATTTCCTTCAAGCACCATTAGATGCTTGTAGTACAAGACCAAGTCGGGGCCTTCGTCGTACTTCGACAAAACTGCTAATGCGTCATTAAGCTCTTCGGCCAAATTCCACGCCTGGCGATCTCCCTTCGCGGCCTTCATGCATAGATCCAACAGCCGCAGAACTTGTTTTGGAAGCGCATTGCCGACTCCAGTAATTGCTCCCACCGCCCCGCAGCGCACCACTCCATGAAAGACTTGCGTATCCACGCCAACCATTAACGAGAGTTCCGGAT
>CAYWNG010000811.1:0-2910 GCA_964458685.1 uncultured Pirellulaceae bacterium | reverse complement strand
GGGCTTTAGCCGTCGGACGTAACAGGTAACGCGCCGTAGCCGACGCCCTTAATTAACCGGCCCATTGGGGGGTGAATCGCTCGCAGGGTTTGATTCGCCTACGAAGATTGGCTCCGAGTCAACCGAAGCGCGTCCTGATGCGTGACTCCATTACTGCCAATGCCGTCGCCGCCAAAGGGGGTGCGGTTGCCTTTCCAGTCGGTAAACATCCCCCCAGCCTCTTCGACTACCAATTGCACTGCAGCCAAATCCCAAGGGTTGGCCATCGGGTCAACCATCAGTTCAGCTCGACCAGTTGCGACCAAAAGATAGCCGTAACCGTCGCCCCAGGTCCGAGTCACGTAGGCCGCAGATTCCAGCCCATCGTAAACTTCCTGAACATACCTACGAGAAAACAGATCTGCTTGCGAAACAAGAAAGGCTCCGTGAGAAAGTTCACGTCGCGAGACTTGACACTTGGTCGCCGGATTGTCTCCAACGGAATGCCACGCTCCCGCTCCATGTCCAGCAAAAACGATCTCATTCAATGCGGGGATATAGATCACGCCCGCGACCACCTGCTTGCCGCTTAGAACCGCAACCAATGTCGAATACAGTGGAACGCCGGTGATAAAACTCTTTGTTCCATCGATTGGATCGATGATCCATTGATAGGTCGACGAGCCCTCATGTTCACCAAACTCTTCACCGAGAATTGCATCGTCTGGGAAACGACTCTGTAGTTCGCGTCTGATCAACTGTTCGGCTTGCTTGTCCGCGATGGTCACTGGCGAGTTGTCGCCTTTTCGCTCGACATCAACATGCTTGCCAAAGTATTGAAGCGTTGACTTGCCAGCCAGGATAGCTAATTCAACTGCGGCTTCCATTCGGCCTTGATGAAGGCCTTTAAGCTGATCAGGAATTTGCAGTTTCATTGGAGCTTGGCTCGTCTTTCTTGGGAGCGTGAAAAAAGGAGTGTGCTGCAAGCATGATGGCTCCGCAGACTAAAAGGCTGTCTGCGATGTTGAAGTTTGGCCAAACATATTCGCCGTAGCTTAGTCGAATCCAATCACGAACACCGCTGGACCAGGTCGGCATTTCTTTGGGAGGATTCCACAATCCCATGCGATCGTAGAGATTTCCAATGATACCGCCTTGAACCATTCCCAACGAGACCACGAGCCACCAACTGTAGAGTGCTCCAAATCGAATCAGCCAAAAAGCGATTCCGATTGAAGCAGCAATTGATAAAGCTGCGAAGAGCAAGCCAAGTCCTGCGCCCATACCGAAAACTGCGCCAGGATTAACGGCCGTTTCTAAGCCGACGTATGGCTCGATGATCCAATAAAGCGTACTAGGTCTGCCTGGAAGCGGATTTCCAAGCCAATCAAAGATCCATGCCTTGGTCCACAGATCCGCCGCCGCGCCGCTGATTGCGATCGCTGCGAAAGTAAACCATTTAACCCTGAAGTTGCGGACTCCGTTCGCGCTTGGGTTGGTCAAAATCTGCTTCCTTCCATCTTCGTTGCGCACTTAACGCAGTAGATCGACTCGGGCAACATCTCCAGGCGCCCCTTGGGAATTCGCGCGCTGCACTCGTCGCACTGACCGTACGTTCCTTCTTCCACCTTCTCAAGAGCCATCTCAATCATTTGAATACGATCTCCATCATGAGAAAGTAAGTCAAGCGTGAACTCTTGTTCGAAGCTGTGCGAGCCAACTTCAGCAGGATGAATCGGGGCGTGATTATCAACAGAGCCTTCTTCAGAGCCCAAGGCTTCCTCGGACATCATGGCTACGTCGCCCATAAGTCGGCGTCGCTTTTGTACCAAAATTGCCTTGAAGCGAGCTAGATCTTCAGGAGATATGGTTTGCTTGGGTTCGACAATCCGATTGACTGGTTCCTTGGCAACCTTAGGAGCAGCAGCCTCGGTTGGCTTCTTCGGAGCCGAACCGTTAGCCTTAGCAGCTACGGGTTTAGAAGCAGGAACCTTTGGAGCAGCTTTCGGCGCAGGCACCTTAGATGCGACCGCTTTGGGAGCGACCTTTGCAGCAATCTTTGGAGCTGGCTTGGCCTTGGAATCTGCCAACGACTTGGGCTTGCTGATGGCAAGCGGCTTAGCTGAGGATTTCACTGCAGCCTTGCTCGACGCAGTAGGCTTGGCTGGCTTCACGGCAATCTTGCTGCCGGGCTTTTTGCTAGCTGGTTTTGGGGTGGCCTTCTTGGCAGAAGATGTAGTCGCTGCTGGCTTCTTGCTAGCAATCGGCTTAGCTTTCGCCTTCGCAGGCTTAGCAGTCGCTGTTACTTTCTTCTTGGTTGGTGTCTTCGAAGTCGGCTTAACCTTAGCTTTTACGGCTACTTTGGACTTCGTTACCTTGGATTTGTTTGTGGATTTCTTGGCCATGCCACTACTTTCTGCCAATCGATTTGACGTGCCACCAATATTAGGGGAGAACGCTCCAAAATCAAGATTTTCTTACTTTAGGTGCTAGCGGAATAGCCTCATAGGGTCCTACTAGGATATAACGACAACATTAACGATTTTTTGCAATTCTCTCACTACCAAAACTCGTTCTTTTGGGGTGCTTTATGGCCGACGCAACGTTAGCCGGAACTAAACCAGGCCAACTCTCCAGCGGGGTAGCGCAACAACGCTGCATCAACCCTGCCTGCTTGGCCACATTTGACGTCGGTCAGACGCGCACCTCTTGCGATCGCTGTGGCGACCTGCTGGACATAGATTACGATTGGTCTCGGATTGCAGTTCCCCGAAAGCTGTCCGATTTCGAGCAAATGTGGCAGCTTCGCAATGAGCCGCTTCGATTTAGCGGCGTTTGGAGATTTCAAGAACTCCTCTCCTTCGCCCCTCCCAAGTACATGGTTACCGTAGGGGAAGGTCAAACGCTTCTTCAGCAGGCCGAAAAAGTTGG
>CAYWNG010000810.1:0-2920 GCA_964458685.1 uncultured Pirellulaceae bacterium | reverse complement strand
AAAAAAGCTCTTCCAAGTCGTTGGACTTGGAAGAGCTTAGCGATGTTAAGTTTCGAATGTTAAGTTTCGAATGTTTAGAAGCGTACTGGCTTCAAGCGGTCTACTTGTCTTTGCTTGCGGCCTTGAGGTCGGCAATCTCTTTCTTAAGCTGTTGGACCATTGCACGAAGTTCTTCGACTTCAGCCGCAGTGGAAGAAGACTTGGCTTGCTGCTTGGCGTCGGTGGACATTTGCTTCGCCTTCTCCTTCATGGCCCTTGCCTCTTCTGCTGCTTTGCCGGCAGCTTCACTAACCTGAGCCGATACCTTGGCACGAATTTCATCCATTTGCTTTCGGAATTCGGGGCTGTTCAATGCGTCTGCAGCAGCTTTAGCGTGATCTGCTCCTGAGGCTACTTGTTCAAGCGCATGTTGCAGAGCCTTCTGTGCGTGTTTCATGGCCGCTTCATGGTGTGCTTCCAAATTCAACTTAAAGCCCTTCTTGAGCGAGTCAAGCGACTTTAGCTGATCCAGATTGCCTGGGGTGAAGCTGAACACGGCAGGTCCGCCCGATTGAAGCATGGGACCAACCATTCCGCGAACATCCTCAGGCAGTTCGCCGATCTGTTCCTCTGTGTAAGTCTTGGTTTCGCCGTCTTTAGTGACAGTGATCGTTGCGGGATTATGGCCTTCACGATCAATCTTCACTTCGAGCGATTTACCATCTTGCTTGTTGACGATATGCAACTTCAAATCGCCCTTCATTCCCGATCCGGCGTGAGCGATCACACCCGCGGGTTGTCCCATTCGAAATACTTGCAGCTTCTGCGGGTCGAGCATATCGAACGTAAAGTTCGCATCGCCGAACTCCTTTTGAAGATTGCTAAGGTCGATACCCATCGTAATTTGGCTTGGTCGAGGCTCTGGAGTTACCTTGACTTCCATTTCTTCGTTCTTGCGTCGAATCTTAAGTGTCAAAGCAACATCAGCTTTGGCAGACTTCATGATTTCAATTAGGTCTTCTGGGCCTTCGAGTTCTTTCGCGTCCACTGCGAGAACGATATCGCCCTTCTTGATATTTGCTTTGGCGGCTGGACTGCCTTCCTGAACTTCTTCTATCAAGACACCTTTGTCAGTATCTAGATACTCTGAGAGATCGCCTTCGATACTCTTGAGTCCAACACCAAGCCATAGCTTTCCGACAACGATCTTTTCGCTCTTAGCATCGTTGGGCTCGCCACTCCTGACGACGATAACCTTTTTGTCGTCACCATCCTTAGTCTCGTCAGCCAAAACAATCTGCTGTCCGCGTACTTGAATCGGCTTGTCATCGTTGACAACAATTTTAGTTACCTTGAATTCTTCCTTCTTCTTTTCTTGAGGCTTATCATCAGCCCAAGCAACAGAAAGCCCAACGGCACTAGCCATCATCATTGGATAAATTACTTTGCGTCGCATCTGTCTAACTCCTCATTACTTTTCGAAGTTGCTCATAATTGAGCGGTGAATTGTTGGGCCTGTTGCTGCGAACACGTTTGTTGCGAGGACGTGATCGCGATGCAAATGGCCGAGTGTTTCTAAGAACTACTAATACGAAAAAGTCACTGGTACCACTCGAAGTTGTTGAACAGGAACAAGCACTGTCATGTCGCCGTAGTTCACGGGCATCAGAGCTGTGGTCTTCTCGATTCGAATGTGTCCCTCTCGCTCAAGCTTGGCAAGATTCGGAGGAATCTGTTCATCGATTGGCATTAAGGACGCGTCATTGTTGCCGACGAACGAGTAGTTGTTGCTTCCCTTTCTAGGATTTGGCAAGACTTGGTCAATCGTCATGTTGTCCAGTTTGAGAGCTGGGCCGATACCGTTGTTCAAATCGGTTCCGATGGGCGAGCCTACAGTAGCTGATGGACCTCCGGCGATGTCTGTCGGCTGAGCCTGAGCCGATCGACCGCGAACAGAAGATCCGATCCAACCAATACTGAAGCTGACCAGAAGCATCGCAGCCAACGAACTCAGCTTGTAGATCCAACTGAGCTGCTTGGCAGATCGCTCGGGCGACTTGGATACTTGAAAACTTGCAACTGTCGTGCCACCTTGCGAGGATTGACTTGCTCGCTCCCAGTTCACGTTCGAATTGGCAAGTTGAGTCAGCTCTTGAGCGATCGCTTGTTCTTGTAGGAACGCCAATGCGCAGTCTCGCCACCGATCGGGCTGAGCTTCCAAGGCCAAGATCGCTTTGCGATACTCGGGGCCACGCAATGTGCCGCAGACCAATTGATCCAGTAGCTCGTCATTCACTTGAGGTTTCATCGCTTCCACTTGCTTCTTCAACAACAAGACCTTGCCGCAACTGAGCACGAGCGCGGTGCAAGCGGCTTTGCACGGCACTGGCCGAAACTCCTATTCGCTCTGCAATCTCTCCGTACGACATTCCTTCAACGTACTTTAGCATCAGCATCTGACGCTCTAACTCGCCAAGCTTGCCCATCACCATCCGCACCGACTGCTGACGTTCATCGCTCAACAAAAAGTGCAGCGGTGAAGGCTGCTCGCCAGGACAGGTCTTCTCGCGGACCGATTGCATCAACTTTCGCCGTCTGCCAGCTTTGCGACGGAACAACATGACCTGTCGCAAGGCTACGCGGTAAAGCCAAGGACCAATCCGCTCGACAGGTTGCTGCCGGGCGACCTGATTAGCCGCAGCCAAGGCGACCTCCTGCATTACTTCGTCCACTTCGTCCAGACTGCCCAGCCGCGAATGCAGAGCCGTACGAAGCCATGCTTCGTGCTCGGATAGTCCCTGCAGAAGGTCACAGTTGGCAGTTGCTGTCATAGCGAAAAATCAAGTCACAGGAGGAAAGGCAAACTGTCAGTGGGGTAAGTGTTGCCGCCTAGCGATTTCTGTTGCGAAAAAAGTTGGGGGCGGTGCGCGGGCGTCCCGCC
>CAYWNG010000809.1:0-2926 GCA_964458685.1 uncultured Pirellulaceae bacterium | reverse complement strand
CCAGGTCGAACGAGCCAACCTGCATCGTCAACTGTTCAGGCACATTAAGGGACTCAAAAAAGAATCGAATGAGCGATCGCTGACCTACACGCGAGCAGTAGGCAGAGTACGACTTGAGATCAATCGCAATTGGCAGCAGCGTCGGCCAAGAAGCCTGATGGACAAGTTGATGCACAAGCCACTGCAGCAATGTCGATTTTCCTGAACCGGGCTGGCCAGAGATCCAGCAAATCGGCTCGAAGCAGACGAGCAATTGTCGCAGCTCATCGTCAGCACCATTTCCTCTGCCTTCACGCACCGGCTGTGCCAATGCTTGTCGCTGCAGACTTGGCGCCCGAAAGGCTTCGGTGAGCCGCACTGGAGCTGCCCCGGGTACGAAGGAAGTCAGATGCGTCCAGCGCGGCCGCGTCGCTAGCTGGCGAATCCAACCCCGTAAGACTGCCAACTGGTTGATGTCGACGGGAATGAGACTCGACTGCTTCGAATCGGAGCTTGTGGTGACATGGGCTGAAGAGCCGATCTCAGAGTGGCTAGCGGAGCCTTCGCAGCCAAGCCGGTTGAGGAACGCCTCAACCTGCGGTGAGACTTCGGTTTTCTGTTGCAGCCAACGATTGGTAGCCTGACGAAGCTCATCCGCTGGCACAGTGAACGGTTGTTCAAAGCAGCTTACCCAGTAGTCCAACAGTTCGCGAAGCTGACCAGCCGGAAGGAGCGGTACCGAACCGCTTACATAGCCAATCAGTTGGATTCGCCCGAGCAGACTCAGCGAACTATTGCATTCGCGATTGCGTGACAAAGAATCATTACAGTCCCTAAAGTAATTGCTAAACGCAGCACTTACCGATTCGCCAACCTGCACAGCATCAATCCCTTTTGCGTACGGTCCGAGGCGCAAAAGCTGTTCACGAAAGCTTTTCTGGTGGGCAGTTTTGCTTCAGCCAAAGAATCCACAGACGTCAGTGGCAACCTAACGCCATGTCGCCAAGTGCGAACGCGGGTCGCGTGGGGTGAAGTAATACTTCAGAATTCCGATTAAACTAAGCTCGGACCACCGCAAAACCGCTCGGATACCGGACCGTTAGCAAACCGTGCACTCCTTTGCGATCAGACCTTGAAACAGGCTCCAGCAGCAGAAAATGGCGGAGTACCGAGGTGAGTTCTGCCCCGATCGAAATCTACTCGCAACTCGATACCCCGCCTTAAAGAAAATACACGGTAGAGCTTTGAATGGTGCGCAAGTTGTGCGCAAAATATGAACTCGCGTTAGCGGTAGCGATTGCAACCAGGAGAGGGAAACAACATGCCTCGCGGCAGTGCACAGATTCGAATCACTCGCACCAAACTAGGGTGGTCACAGCTCGACTTGGCCACGAGAGCCGACATGGCCGTGCGTACCGTGCAGTTTGCAGAAAGTGGAACGAAGCCCGTTTCGTCCAAGAAACTGCAAGACATTGCGGCTGCGTTGGGAATGAAGTACGAGGACGCATGTCGCCAAGAAGATGAAGCAGGCCTAGACGACGAGGAGGCGATGCCTTGGTCGCTCTCTCGCTACATCCAATCTCAGATGGCACCTCCCGATGAAGCTTTCTGTGAGAATGAAAAAGAACTGCGAGAGGCGATTCGGCAGATGCGAAGCAGCTGGAAGCTGCATCTGCAGATCGCGGTAGGCAGCGAATCAACCGCTGTGGAACGGTTCAACGATGTGGTTCTGAATCGCAAGTACGAGGAGTATGAAAGCCGCTACGTCTCTCTTTGGGAACAGAATCCGTTGTGCGTGATGTTCGCGACCGCCAACCGACGCCGTGTAGGTGCTAGCGTTGTATTGCCGGTAACCGATGAGGCGTACCAAGCGTTTGTTGGTGGTAAACTTTCGTTCATGCAGATCGGGCCCCAGCACATTGAAGACCAAAGCCAAAAGCTGATTCTTGACTCGGCCGTTGAGTTTGCTCACGTTCGTCATCGCGAATGGTTGAACTTCACTCGTGGAATCAGCTACACCGTTTTCAGTCAAATCGCGATGCAGTCGATCGATCCCGGTCGTGAGGACTTCTGCATGGCATCGTTCTGTGCCAGTCCGTTCAATGCCAAGCGACTTGCTTCGCTGGGCTTTGTCGAGAATAGTCGTGAGATGCCAGAGTTTGGCTATCCAATATGCGAGTTCTCGGTACTGAAGCAGCGCCAGCGCAGCGAACAATATACTAAAGCGTCGACCACTGCGCACTTTGCACACTTGTTCAAAGACTTCTGCGAGTCGGGACTGTCCAAGAAGAAAGCATTGACCACCGCTCTGCGGCTGCTGAAGAAAGTAAACAACGAGGAATCTGACGTCGCTAACAAGACGCAGCCAGGCGAGTTTGCTGCTTAAACCGATCATGTCTGCTGAACCTGTCGCTTGCTGATTGGTTGGGCGGATAAATGGTTACGATTCCACTGCGGTTTCGAAAGCCATGAGCCGCCGTATTGCTCCCAAAAGCGATGCAGACGGATCTCGTGTCGTGTGTGGGGCTGTACACCGTCACGCAAC
Organism: uncultured Pirellulaceae bacterium; assembly: GCA_964458685.1. GTDB lineage: Bacteria > Planctomycetota > Planctomycetia > Pirellulales > Pirellulaceae > Aureliella. The sequence continues at coordinate 402 of CAYWNG010000809.1, read as the reverse complement.
TGCAACTTTAGGTGCTGATCGCAACTCGCTAGATATCCAGTTCGTCGGCACCACTGTGCGTCGCTCCACGACTCCAAGCGATGAAAGATTGCAGGATGCAGTCGACTAGCGCCGCTGCGGATCAGCCAACTACCCGCATCGGTTTCGACATTGTCTTCGGTCAATAGGCAACGACCAGCACGGCATAGACGTAGCCTACCAGTGGAATGGTCTTGCGATGCCTCCACGCTTGAATCCACTTGACGATAGATCGGATGTCCCGATACCGTGCGCTCATAAGCCGCAAAGCATGTGTGTCCAATCTCCGCGACTCCATAGCAATGCAAAATATCGAGTTGGCATCCCAGACGATCCAACTCACTACGCAAAAATCTCTCCAGACTCATCGGCAAGTAATAACCA
>CAYWNG010000808.1:0-2926 GCA_964458685.1 uncultured Pirellulaceae bacterium | reverse complement strand
ACGTCTACGGCACTGACTGCAAGTGCAAGCCGGACATTGCTGGCGACGTTGGCGAGTACTGGATGGTTTACGACCTGAAGTTCACCGAGAACATTCGCAGCTTTCCAATGACATCACGAAAGCTTCGGTACTGGTTGCAGGACGCGCATTACTCGGCGGTCATTCGCGAACTGACTGGTAAGCCGGTCGTGTTCAAGTTCATCGCTGCTGAAACCGTCTTTCCTTATCGCGTGGCAATCTTCAGCTACAACGAAATTAAGCGAGAGATGGCGTCGAAATATCACAAGGCGAAAGTGCTGGACCTGCAAGCGTGCATTCGGTCAGGCGATTGGCGCGATAAGTTCAACGAAGACTTGCCGCTAAGCGAATGGGACTGTGAATGCGGCGAGGTGCTGTGGACAGATGACACGCTCGACGACATGAACCAGGCAGTTGAATCAGATGAAACCGAAGTTATGGAGGATATGCCATTTTGAGCGACCAATGGTTACTAGAAACAATCAAAGCCAAGTCAGACCAGCTCAACGCTTGCGACTTACTTGGCGGACCAATAACGGTGACAGTCCAGAAGGTCAGCAAGCTTTCCGGCGAGCAACCAGTCTCAATTGAAATCGGAGAAGGTCGTCAGCCGTACAAGCCTTGCAAGAACATGCGACGGGTCTTGGTTGGCTGCTGGGGAACTGAACGCTGGATAGGTCGCTCGATGACCTTGTTCTGCGATCCGACAGTTAAGTTCGGCGGCGCTAATGTCGGCGGTATTCGTATCAGCCACGTTAGCCACATCGACGGGCCGAAAGAGATTCCTTTGACGGTTACTCGCGGTAAGTCGTCGGTGTACACGGTTCAGCCTTTGAAGGTTCAGCCACCAACAACCGAGTCCATCGAAGACCGCATTTCCAAAGTCGTCGCGGCAATCGAGAACGCAAAGAACGCTGACGAACTGGCAACGGTCATGCGTCGGTCGAAGCAACTTTACGACACGCTGACAATTGAACAGCAAGCGATGATTGATAACGCGAAACTGGCGAAAGGGTTTTGACTGTGATTGTCTTCAATTATGGCGGCGGACGGCAGACGGTCGCGATGTGCATCCTGATTGCCAAGGGCGTATTGCCTGAGCCTGACCGAATCGTCATGGCAGATACGAGCCGCGAAAACAAATCTACCTGGGAGTATCTGGAGAAGTACACAACGCCGCTTCTGTCGGAGCTTGGGTTAGCCGTCGAGATTGCAAGCCACGACTTAGCGACCGTTGATATGTATTCAGGCAACGGCGACTTGCTTCTGCCAGTCTTCACGCAAACCGGCAAGCTGCGGGGCTTTTGTAGCAACGAATGGAAGAAGCGAGTTGTTGATCGATATTTGCGAGCCAATGGCTTCACTTGTGGCGAACGCTGGCTTGGCTTAGCGTTCAATGAACGTCAGCGATGGATTGACCTACACAACAAGACCGAAGGCAAATGGAAGGTCGTTTGCCCGCTAGTTGACTTGATGCTTAACACAGACGCTTGCTTGACCATCATCGAAAACTTTGGTTGGCCATTGCCTCAAGTTTCGTCGTGCTGGATGTGTCCGAACAAACGCAACGCTGAATGGGCTCACATTCGAGACAACTACCCAGAGCAATGGGCGGAAGCTTGCCGAATCGATGAGGAGCTTCGAGAGAATGACGAAATGGGCGGGGTCTATTTGCATTTTTCAAAAGTGCCTCTCGCCGAAGCTGATTTGAGCGTGAAGGAAGATGGCGAAACTGTGCGCCGATGCTCTTTAGGGATGTGTTTTGTATGACCGCTAGAACAACCGACCCAGCCACCAGCCACCTAGCCGCAACCTACATCGCTGGCAAACGTCCAGGGCTGAAGGATGCGTTTCTGATGGCACTAAAGGCACTAGGACCATCGACGGCGAACGAAATTGCAAGCTGGTGTGTGACGCATGGAGTGAGCGCAAATGCTGAGTCCGTGCGTAAGAGAGCGCTAGAACTGGTGCGCGACGGACTGGCGAAATACGGACCATCAAGAACGTGCAAGATTACTGGACAGCAAGCAGGAACTTTGGAGTTGTCAAATGCCAATTCATCCGTGGCGGCCATCGAGAAGCAGCCAACCGCAACTGAGCGACGAGAAAGCACAAGCGATTCTGGACGCAGTGGGCAAAGTCGAGGACATAGCCAAAGCACATCGAGTCAGCAAGTCGCTGGTGTACGCAATCAAACGTCGGGCCAAGTATCGACACCTGACACCGAGCGAATCGAAGCCGCTGCCGAGTTCGTAAAGAATGAACGCGACTGGGTTGCAATCTTTAAGGCTGCCGTCGAGCTTTCGCATTTGTCGAAGCTTGGAAGCTGGCCGCTCGGTGATTCAAACGACTACATCCAAGCAATCGAGTCGGCAGTGCTCACAGGGCTGATTGAGCGCTCCGGCTCGAATGTTCGGGCTAAACGGGCTGAGAAGGAAACCAAAGCGACACAGATGGGGTTGTTTGGCGATGAGTGAACTTACACCAGAGCAGGTAACAGAGATCCGAAGCCTGCGGGCTAGACGGTATACAAACAAGCAAGTCTGCCTGCTGATGAACTGCACCGAGAAGCAAATCTTCGACGCAATGAGAAGTCGCTTCTACGGCAGTAAGGAACCAGGCGAGGAGCAGATCATCGACGGCGAACCGATTGCCGAACGGATTGAGCGAATGAAACGCGAGCTGTGGTTTGACTATCTCGACAAGATGAAAGTGCAACCAGGGATTCAGCGTCGATAAATTTTTGACGCAAAAGGACTTTGAGATAGCGGCAGTCGTCGATAGGCTGCGTTGAGGGACATGGATTAGATGCCGGACGCATCGAGGATTAGGCCGAATGGGAAAACGATTCACTGAATCGGATAAATGGCGTGACAAGTGGTTTCGGGCATTGCGCCCCGAACACAAG
>CAYWNG010000807.1:0-2930 GCA_964458685.1 uncultured Pirellulaceae bacterium | reverse complement strand
GGCCATTTCGGCCATTTAAGCCATTTAAGCCAGTTCGGATGGGGCGCCCCAAATCGAAGTGATCCCAAAAACGATCACTTCTATGTTATCGCTGAACTTTGTCTCCCGTTTTGGCCTGCTGTGGAGGGCAGCTATCTACAGAGTCTTTAGGAAGCTCGATATCCAAATCACTTCCGCCTAATGCTTGCAACAGGTCGATTGAAGATGTCGCCGCCTCGGCACGAGCGATAGCCAAGTCGGTCACGCAATTAAGTAAGCGACGTTGGTTGGAGTCGACGCGTTCAACTGACACTTTGTCGACGCGATATTGCTCCATGGCTAGTTCAACGGATTCTTGTGCATCCTGCGTGCTTTGAAGCAAGATGGAAATGCGCTCTCGCTGACGAATCTGGGTTACCAGCGCATTTTCAACTTCAGAGACTGCTGTGAGTACAGATTGCTGGTAGCGTGCAATGGCTTGTTCTAGCTGCGCCTTTTGGATCTCGACTTGAGCTTCGATTCGCCCCAGCGAAAGAATATTCCATGTGACACCTGGGCCTACTCCCCAAGCGAGCGAATCATAGTCCAGTAGATTCGAGAGCTTTCGAGAGTTGTAGCCGATAGTCCCAACGATGTTTAAGCGGGGATAAAATTCAGCTTGCGCGACGCCAACCAAGGCACAGGCGGCAGCAACTTCGCGCTCGCTTCGTCGAATGTCAGGTCTCCGTCGAAGTAGATCGGCTGGAACCTCTGGACATAGAATTTTCGGATTGAGTTGAAGTCGCGGGGCGAGCAGTTCTGCCTCGCATTGACTGGGCGTTGTACCAATCAAAAGTGCAATGGCATGGAACGACTTTTGAATCTCCTGGTCATAGACTGGAACCAGCGAGCGGGTCAACTCCATCCGACTTCGGATCTGAACCAAGTCCAATCGAGTCACCTGGCCAGCTTCCATCCTCGCTTCGATATCCTTAATGGTCGATTGCTGAATGGCATAGGTGGCTTGAGTCTGGTAGAGCAGTTCTTGATTCATTCGAAGCAGAACATACGCTCGGGCGATATTTCCAGCTAAGATTCGACGCAAGTCCGCGACGTTTTCCTTAGTCGCTTCGTAAGTTCCAGTCGCAGATTCTGTCTCCCGTCGAATTCTACCGACGATGTCAATTTCCCATCGCGAGTTGAGTCCCACCGACATGAACTCAAAGGGGTTGTTGATCGTCTGATTAAAGGTCTGACCTGTAGAGCTACTCTTTCGACCTTGGTAGATGCCGACTGCGTCGACAAACGGTCTCTTCTGGCCACTCACGATCCGGACAGCGTTTTCCGCTTCTGTGATTCGCCAAATCAGTTCATGAACAGAGGGGTTGTTTTGAAGCCCCCGAGCGATCAATTCTCCCAACATGCCGTCGTCGATATTGTTCCACGAAGCCGTTTCTGGTAGGCCACACGGTGGACATCCGTCGGTAGTCGGAAGATTCGTTATCTGAAAATATTCAGGAAGTAAGGGAGGATTAGTGACTCCTGAATAGTCCTCGCCTACAGTCTTGCACCCAATCGATGTTAGAAGGACTGCCCCCAAAACGAACGCAACCACAGAGCCACATCGCAGTTGGACAAGGCGCTTTGTTTCACCTGCTGTAGGCGTGCAGTCAGCTCCGTACATTGGATGCATGGGTAGAATCCTTTCTTCCATACTAAGGATCGCATCATGCAATCCTGGATAGCAATAACTCCCATTCCGTATGTGGACCTTGGTGTCTCGAAACGGTTAGTCTCTGCCGAGTGTATCGTCGGTTATTGAGGAGGCTTTTCCGTCATGAATGCAATTCGTACTTCACAACTGAGAGAATCGTTAAAATCGAACGGCCACCGCGATTTTTGGTTTGTAACGGTCGTAGCGATCGTACCTTGATGCAAGAACACCGATGTCTCTTTCTTCAACCGTTTTCTAAAGTTTTTCGAGCGAATTGAAGTGCTCGCTTAACGCATAAAACGAGTTTAAGGCCGTTTTCAGGCATCGTGGAGAAAACAACGAGCCTGAAGCTACTTCCTCGCTCGGCCTTTGAATCGGCCAAGCGGGCAGCATAGTTCCGCGATTCAATTGGCCGCCTGTCCCAATCTGGAACCCATCAGACGCATTGCACTGGTAGACCCTTCGTCGGTTGATTTCTACAGCACATAGAGGCTTACCCTCGAGGCTTACCCTCTTTCGCAAGTGATCAAGAAGACTCCCAACATGCAAATGCAAAACTCCACCGAACGCTCCGCCCCAGAGACGAATCCCAATTCGCCTGCTGATCTGGCTTATCTCCACTTTCAGGATCAACAGTTTGAAGTGAAGCAACTGAGTGAATTCGCATTCGAGATTGAATCACAAGAAATAGCAGGCATTGTTGGTGACAATGCAGATACCAGCAAAGTACACGAGGGTGTTCTGGAGGTTTGCGGTGAGCAGATCCACATTCAGTTCAAGACTCGAAAGCTCGATGGAAACATTGCAAGATTTGCATTCTTCGAAATGTCCCTGCAAACACGAAGCAAATTGAATCGTCTACAAGCTGAGTTAAGTAACCCAGCCAGAGATTCCCTGCACACTCTCTCCTACGACGATCTTGCGAATGGCGGACGTGCTACAGGAAAGTCTGCGAACAATCCACGCAACGCGGAAAAGCAACCCAATCGTCCGGTAGGCGCTCACCGAGCGAGTTTGGTAAAGAAGCTCGCGGCGTTGGTAATGATGTGTACCGTGATGGGCTTGATCGGGGTCTTGGTGGTTTTCATCATGCATTCCCGTTCCTCTGTAGACGTCTACAATGGAGTCTTGGTTGGCAACTACGTGCCAGTTAACGCGCCATTGCAGGCCTCGATACTCGAATGGTTTGTTAAGCCTGGCGACAAAGTTAACCAAGGCGACCTTATCGCTAGACTGTCGAATCAACCTATCGGTAACG
>CAYWNG010000806.1:0-2934 GCA_964458685.1 uncultured Pirellulaceae bacterium | reverse complement strand
CCCTTAACTTACTCAGGCTTGATCACCCAGCCCGATGGGCTGGGCTAGGTAAATCACTGGGCCTTCGGCCCGAAAACCCAGAAAAAGCGCAACTTCAAAAGTAGCGAGGGACTGACTTTTGTGACGTTTAAAGTGTCCCTCGCTAACGCTTCGGGTTGTGAAAGAGCTCAACCAAGCAAACCACCTAAACGGCTACCGCACCTCGCCGCGTAATGCGATTCGAAGCTCTCTGCAACAAATACTCCGCCAACCGGACAATTTCTCTGACGGCTTTGGCCACCAATCGCAACCTATTCAATAGCCCGAGTTCCGGCTAATGACCTATGACGCATCGTTTAGCGCGGATGCACCCCTTGCGACACTAACAACTAACCGAAGGGTTAGAATACGCTCGGCTTTTCTGCCGAGTCCGCTGCCTAGAGGCACTGACCACTCGTCTCAACTCACTCGACAAAGCAAACCGTTGGCTATGGAATTTCTCGAAGTACCGCTATTTGACGACGACCTATTCAAACTTCTGATTCGCTTCGGAATCAACATCTTCTTCCTGGCGCTGATGGTTGTCTTCGCTATTTACCCGATGCAGCGTGAACGCGAGTTCACTTTCACCGCAGTCATGATGAACGTGACCGTCTTCTTCATTTGCTTCTCGCTCAAGAAGTTGGATCTGGGACTGGGAATGGCTCTGGGACTGTTCGCCATCTTTGGCGTGCTTAGGTATCGAACGGATGCGATAGGCGTCAAGGAGATGACATACCTATTCATTGTCATTGGAATTGCCGTGATCAATTCGCTATCCAACAAGAGCACCAGCTACGCCGAAGTTGCAACGATCAATTTGCTGATCCTCTTTTCCGCCATTCTCAAAGAACGCATGACCGGCAAAAGTAGCGGCGCGAACGGCAATAACGGCAACGGTAGCTCTAACGGGAAGAACGGCAAGCCGGAGAGCAAGAAAGACGAAGCCAAGCCCGAGAAGCAACCCAAGTACACAGTCGACTACGACAACCTAGAGCTATTAGGCGCACAACATCGCGAGACGCTTATCGCCGATCTTCGACAACGCACAGGCATCGATATCCTTCGAGTCCAAATCGATCACATCGACCTCCCCAAAAAGAAAGCGACGCTTATCGTTTGGGCTAATGAGTAGAGAGACATAGACGTTTCTAATGTCAACCGCGGCGAATACATAGCGAGACGTAACCACTTAGTACGAAATCTGCGGAATCGCTTGAATCGCCAGACGTAGTTGGTTCTTTTCTCTAAGTAGTTTTCCCAGTTCTGAACCTTGGGGAATCGCTGCGATTGCATCTTCTAACTCTTTACCCGCCTCAACAAGCAGCGATAGGTCGGTTAGCAGAATGCGAATGACCTGGGGCTTGTACTGTCGCTGGATCGCGATTCGCAAGTTATCTCTCGCTGGACGGTATCCTGCAACCATAAGGCATTTAACAAGTTCAGGCGAGTCCAGTACTTTGTTGAAAAGCCCTTTCTCCAATTCAAGGGTGATGGTCCTCTTGCCTGGGTAGCTGTCATCCTGGCCGACCAGGGAGATGTACCATTCGAACAGCTCCTGCTCCTTCGATGCACACACTAAATCAAATAACTCAGGCAGTTCGTGCAAGCCGAACGGAAGATCTGTCCGCTTTTGAATCCTCTTCAAAGAACTAAGTCCTTCGGGTCGGACTGCCGCGATCAGCCGCTGAAGCGATTCGTCTTCGGCTCGATGATAATTGGGGATCATCGCAAGGAGCGACTTCCGAATCGTATCGTCCTGCGATGGAGGACAGGTCTCGATGAGTTTCAGTATCGATTCAGCAAAAGGCGTGCTCGACCGATGCACCTCACAAAGCGACTGGAAGAGCCGTACATTCGAGGTCCGAACTGCGAATTGCAGCGGAGTCAAATGCCAATCGCTTCCGCGTCCCCAATGGTACTTATGCGAGACAACGCGGCGAGCATTGCCTCCCAAATCTTCGAACAACGTCGGAAGGCTATGGGCGTCTTCATTGCAGGCGCAAAAAAAGCGATAGTTGGCGTCTTGTGTCCACGAAGTATCCAATTTCGCGCCGCGTTTTTCTAGCGACCTTACTGCAAAGTACTTCTCGTTCTGGAATAACAACTGAACCAAAGAGATCTCTTTCTCTGGCAAATCGGTACCCATCACCTGAGGAAACTTATCAAAGATCTCGTCGAATTGACTGGCCGAATACCCATCTACAGCAAGGTACTCTAGTTGATGATATGCACCGATTTCCGTACTGCTACTGGTTTGGGTGCTAACCTTGCTCAAGGAATCCAGCTTGATGTATTCCTTAATTCGACCTTGCTCAACCGGAGTGAATGAACTGATATCTATGTTATACGTAGAAAAGATCTGATGCACTGCTTTAAAATCTGCATTTTGCACGACTACCCAAAGTATGTCTTTCCTCTGTTGAGCCCCACAGTAATCGAGCAACCATGTCCATTGCTCAGCGTCCGCTCTTAACGCCAGTCTAGCAAGAACATTAGCGATATCTGCTCGTTGAATTTCGGGAATAGCCTGTATCTGTTCTCGGTAGCTGCGAATGTCGGCGAAAATCTTAGTGATGCGACCGGGATACTGTTCTAGTCCATTAGTATTCACACAGCCAGCAACGAGAAGCGCAAGCACATGCGGCTCGTAGGACTCGTGTTGGAGCAGTTCGATCACTTGACTGGCGTTCAGTTTGAATCCTTTGCCTCCTATTTGCTTCGCTACTTCGACGGAACATCCTTTCTTGATCACTTCGCTTAAGATCTTTGCGGGTGTATGAGGTTCGTCCAATATCAGACTGTCCAGGATTGCGACCAAGCTATTCCAACATTGCTTCGAGATCAGTTGACTGGTTAACTGCCAATGGAGCATCTCGTTTTTCGGATGGTCTTGGACTAACTTCCGAGCACCAT
>CAYWNG010000805.1:0-2952 GCA_964458685.1 uncultured Pirellulaceae bacterium | reverse complement strand
GCCGCTAGGGCTGGTAACAACAAAGAAACTTGTCTGCCCTTGCATCTGGTTCCAAGTCAATGCCGAAGGATGAGACGTATTCCACGGGTTGAAGAATGAGAAGGTGTCCGTAGATGCGTTGTAGCTGGTAACGACATACGCGTGTGAACCAACTAGCCCGCCAGCAGAAGCACCTTGAGTCGTACCAATCGTCACAGCTAGGCCGCTATTCAACGAGTTGATCAAGTTCTGCTTGTTGGTCGAGTTCACTTCGAAGTTGGTCGACGAATAACCCAAAGCTTGCGCGTTGACATCGCCCATCCAACCGCCTTCGATTGCGGTGTAGGCGTTTTGGTTTGCGTCAGATCCACCACGGCCTGTCTTGCCGGTCTCGTTCCATTGAACGTAGGCCTTTTCGGCAAGAGCCAGCCAAAGCGGAGTCGACGAGCTTGTCGCACTACGTCCATAGCCCGAGTAGATCAACGCGCCGTTGGACATCGTTGGCAAGCTGCGATTGACTGTCACATAATCAGCGACACCATTCGCATAGAAGCGAACTGTGACAGTTCCGTCGCTATTCTCGATGAACATGTTGCGAATGGCGTCAGCGTTCTTTGAACCGATGGCAACCAGAGCTGCCAGGAAGTAGCAGTCGCCCAACATGCCTTGCTGTGAATCACTAAGCTGCGGAGCTGTAGGGAACAAGCTGCCCGTTGCATTTCGGTAGGTGTAGCTGTTGCTTGTCAGCGCGGGCACATCGGTTCCCTTAAACCACTTGTCCACCAAATTGCCAACCAGCGTCGACGAACTTCCCGCAGCTAAGTTTCCTGCGGCTTGTCCTCGGTAATTCAGGTTAGCCGCATTGGAAGTCACTACATTCTTTGCCAGAGTCCGGACGAACTCTGCCATTCGTAGCGACGAGGTGGTCGAAACGATGTAGCGTAGGTCAGCCAGTTCTGTTGCGGTCAATGAGTTTGAACCTGCCGTATTGATGATATCAATCATCTCATCGCGGCTAATCGTGCTGTCCGCGTAGTAGGTGGTCACCAGTGACTTTAGCGCGCTGTCGGTGATTCCAGCTACCCCAGATCCACCTCCGCCACCATTGTTGTTATTGTTGTTGTCGTTGTTATTCGCAACAATGTTGATGGCGACTCTCGCAGTTACCGAGCCGGTGCGGACCGAAACTCGAAACGTACCCGCTCTGGTCCCTGCTGTGTACAACCCTTCGTTGCCAATCGTTCCTCCTGTAGCGGTCCAAGTGAATGAGGGCTGCGTAGCCATCGGCTGCTGGAACTGATCTAAGGCAGTAGCAGTTAGCTGAAGAGTTTGACCTGCGTTGATGGTGCTCGTGCTTGGCGTTACTGCTACACTCCTGAATGTTTGTGCGACGTTCAGATTGACTAGTCGCGTAACATTGCCCACGCTCACTCGAAGCACGTACTGGCCCGCGCGATCAAAGACAATCTTGGTTCTGCCGCCGGTCACTTGGAAATTTGGAGAGGCGTTTTGCGGGCCTTGAACGACTTGCCAAGAAACTGCGGAGGGCAATTTGATGGACTTGGAGGTTTCATCCAAGCCCGTCACGGTCAGCGTAGTTTGATTCGTGGTAACAGTCAGTGGAGCTTCGGTAAGCCGGTTACTTCCGGCGGCAACCACGAGTGAGGTCAAGCTTGGGGTGATGCGGACGTTAAATCGTAGTGTGGTTGTCCCCGAGGCCGCAGTTATTCTGTAGTCCACTGGCCGACTAAAGTTCAGCGTCACGACTGCGCCGGACTGCTGAGCGTCACCGCGAGCGAGCGGGTCGGTTGAAGTAATGGTCCAATTGAGATTGGGTAACGTCCCGTTGGCGTCGCGAAGCAATTGAAGCTGAAACTGACTCGCAGAGGAAACAATCCGCTGGCCACTAGTTACAACGCTTCCCGAGTTGAGAAGTTGAATACGGTTGCCTGTCTGAACTGTCGGCGATGAGACGGTCGGCGTTGAAACCGTAGGAGTTGAACTGCTTGATGCAAACAGCCCGCTCGAAGAAACCTCATCGATTTGCTGCTCCAACACGTCGATTGCCATCAGCATTCGAGCTTCCAACTGCTCCAAAGTCAGCGGTGGGCGTTTCTTGTTTTTCTTGGCGGGATTCGAAGTGGAGAGATATCGTGAGCTGGAGTTCAGTTGGAAATTCATACGTCTTGACCTGTTGCGGACTCATGTTGTGGAGGCTCCCAGCAAGACGTTTCGACAGCAGTACCGTCGACCGCCTTGAGTGCGGAGCCAACTGAACCCTATGTCAAAACGGGGCCGCAGGCAAACAAAAATCTGTCCTCCCGAGTTGAATATCGTGTACCATGGAGGGCGCGCGGTACCGGCCTAAAACGAACAGCCGTTACAGTCGTGACCAAGGCAAACCCTGATCGGTAATTCTGTTGCAAAAAGGCAACACACTGTTTCCAAAGAGCTTCGCTATGACTTTTTCGCAACGCTGCTTCGTAGCCAATTTTCGCCCCGCGTTTTTGTGTTCTCTAGCGGCGATTCTTGCACTCAATTCGGTTGTTAAATTGAGTACTGCAATCGGTCAAGAAGACTCGATCAAGACGGCAAAAGCAATTGCCGAGTCGTCGGAAGGATTTCAGTCGCTGTGCAACGGCAAGGATCTTACGGGCTGGGAAGGAGCAGTTGATGATTACGAAGTGGTCGATGGTTCGATTGTCTGTAAACCCAATCGCGGCGGAGTGCTCTTCACCAAGAAACAGTTCGCAGACTTTGTAGTCCGAGTCGAATTTCTGTTGCCTCCTGGTGGTAACAATGGACTAGCGATTAGATACCCTGGAAAGGGCCGAGCGAGCTACGACGCGATGTGTGAATTGCAAGTTCTGGATGACGACGCACCCAAGTACGCAACACTCGACCCGCGGCAATATCACGGTTCCATCTACGGTATCGTCGCAGCCAAGCGTGGAGCACTGAAGCCTGTCGGAC
>CAYWNG010000804.1:0-2953 GCA_964458685.1 uncultured Pirellulaceae bacterium | reverse complement strand
ATTTCGTGGATCGACGGAGAATCGCACCAAACGGAAAAAGAACCGGACGCTAACGCGATTCCGGCTAGTTTCCAAGCCGGACAATTGTCCGTTTTGGGTCAAAAAGGCCAATTTAGAACCGAAACAGGTTCAAATCCTGGGGAAATTGCAGTTGCATCTGCGGCCAGAATCGAGAAAATACTGCGTTCCCTAAATGGTCTGTGGCGGATCTATGATTCGATATGACTCGATGCCAAGGCTAGGTTAGGGTGGAGCGGCTCAGGCTTGCTTCTCTACCGAATTAAATACCGTTTGATAGCGATTTCCAGGAGATACTTGTGGCAGTCCGTATTCGCATGAAAATGATGGGCAAGAAAGGCCGTCCATGTTTTCGAATCGTTGTTGTTGATTCCCGATCACCACGCGATGGTAAAGTGATTGAACAGGTCGGTACTTACGATCCAATGATCGGCGATAAGGATGCTCGCGTGACACTGAATCGCGAACGAATCGATTACTGGCTAAGTGTTGGCGCTCTTGCGAGCGAAAAGACTGGCGTGCTGTTGAAGAAGTATGGCACGGCTGGAACGCACTTGGCTCAACACGAAACAGCTTTGGCCAAGCTTAAGGCTCACCGCAGCCGTTACAAGAAGACCGTAACGACAACGACTACTGCTGCACCAGCCGAGTAGCTCTTTGTAGCCTTCCATCACAACCCGCTGCGTCAGCAAGGGACCAACCCGATGCGTCAGCAAGGGACCTGATCTGGATCTTAGGCTTACAGAAAAATTGAAGGCATCAGAGCGCTAAACTCTGATGCCTTTTTGTTTGTAGTGTGCAAGTATTTGTTCGTAGTGTTCAAGCGATCAGAAAGCAATCATGCAACGGCTAACCAAGTTCCTCACAGTCGCTCTGCTCAGCATCTATGGCTCGTCAGCCTTCGCCCATGAAGGTCATGGTCACGGCCAGGCTTCGGGCAACTCGCCAACGCATTACCTCACCGAGCCCATGCACTTGATTCAGTTCGCGGCAATCGCCGTCGCCGTTTTCGCGATTGGTTGGCTTACCATGAAGCTGTTCTCCAAGAAGTCGGTCGAAACAAAGTTCAACTAACGCTGCATAACTTCTTGAATCTTGGCAATAAGCCCTTGAGGCGTGAACGGCTTTTGGCAATACCCGAATTCTGGAAGACTGTCAGTTTGCAGCACTGAGTTGCGGTCTAGGTAGCCAGAAATGAAAAGCAAGCGCATGTCCGGTCGAGTTTTTAGCAGCGACTCGGCCAATTGCCATCCGTTCATATGCGGCATGACCAAATCAGAAATCAGTAGATCGATCTTGCCGTCGAACTGACCGGCAACGGCCAGTCCATCAAGGCCGTCTGAAGCAACGAGAACGCGATAGCCATGTCTGCGAAGCGTAAGTTCGGTGAGTTCACGAACCGATTTTTCGTCCTCGACCAACAGGACTGTCTCCGTGCCTTGTGGTGCAAGCCTGACAGGCGAATCGTTGCTGCAAGAAGGCTGGTCCAAAACAGTAGGAAGCAGAATACGAAAGGTTGACCCAGAGCCTAGTTTGCTTTCAACGGCTATTTCACCATTGGATTGCTGGACGAACCCGTAGACCATGGCGAGTCCTAATCCTGTACCTTTGCCCTGTTCTTTCGTGGTGAAGAACGGTTCGAACACTCGGCTTCGTACGCTTTCTTCCATTCCAGTTCCGTTGTCGGCAACGGAGATCTCCAAAGAAGGGCCACGCTGAGAAGCAATGTTCTCAAATTGCATGACTGTCAGGGGTTGCCTTGTGTTACTCGTAGCAATTTGAATGACACCACCATTGGGCATAGCATCCCGCGCGTTCACTACAAGGTTGACGATTGCATGTTCGAAGTGCCCAGGATCAACCATGGCGTTCGCCTGTTTGGCCTCGAGTGCGAAGGTTAGCGAAATATCACAGCCGAGCAATCTTTCCAATAAGTTGCTTAGTTCGATGAGTCGTTTGTTGATATCGACAACTTGAGGCTGAAGTAGCTTGCGACGACTAAATCCAAGCAATTGTTGCGTGAGCGCAGTAGCGCGTTGATTGGCTTTCATGACCTCAACAACATAGCTGCGGTGTGGATTGAAGATATGTGATTCTGCGAGCATTAACTCACAGTATCCACCAATCACCGTCAGCAAATTGTTGAAATCATGCGCCATACCACCTGCAAGTCGTCCGACCGCTTCCATCTTTTGAGCCTGCCTAAACTGCTCCTCCAGTCGCATACGATCCGAAAGATCACGAAACTGCGAGATCGCCATTCGCTCGGAACCCACCCAAAATCCTTTGATCCAAACATCTACCGGATAGGTACTTCCGTCTTTACGTTGATGTTGTGATTCGAAATGAATCATCTCCTCTGCATCAAGCCTCGGCGCGAGTGGTGCTGCTATCTCGCTGCTATACGACGCATCAAACAGATCTGGATATTTGCCGACTAGTTCTGCTTTGGAATATCCGAGCAGTTCACAAGCCTTATTGTTGGCGTCAGTGATCATACCTTGAGCTGAATGCAGCAGCATGCCATCTACCGAGTTACTAAACAATGTTCGGAAAAGTCGTAAGTGTAATTGTCGTTCGTTCTCTACTTTCTTTTTGTCAGTGATGTCGATCATCAGGCCGCGAAGTTTCATGCGGCCGTCTTCCTGCATGACAGTGACCATATCTCTCAGCCAAAGAGTTTCACCATTTGCTGCGATGATTCGATATTCGAAGTCGTGCGACCTGCCCGCAGTCGTTTCGTGATGACAATACTCCCCTACCCATTTCCGGTCCTCGGGATGAACATGGTTAATCCAGAAATTTGGCTCCAACCATTCGTCGAGCGGATAGCCTAGAATTTTCTCGGCAGCAGGGCTGACAAAGGTCATGCATAATGATTCGGGATCGTACTCCCAAACGATTGAATTGGTTCAGCGCCGCCTGGAAGAAGGCC
>CAYWNG010000803.1:0-2956 GCA_964458685.1 uncultured Pirellulaceae bacterium | reverse complement strand
AATACACTTCGCCCGAACTGTTCGAATTCATGGACTGCCTAAACGTCGACGGCGGAAAGTACGAAGTCGTCTGGGGCGTTGATGAGATGTTGCTTGGCGCGCTGGCGATGGGAGCAACTGCCGCCATCGGAAGCACCTACAACGTAGCCGCGCCGCTTTACAATAGCCTGATCGAAGCCTTCGAACGCCAAGATTTGAATCAAGCCCGTCGGCTGCAGATGCGCTCGATCGAGTTCATTCGAGTACTCAAGCGTTACCCGTTTTTTGCTGCACTCAAGCATGTTGTTGGTAAACAAGGGCTTCAGCTTGGCAAGTGCCGAACCCCCAATGGCAACTTAACGGTCGAGCAATCAGCGATGTTGGATCAACAATGGTCCGAGCTTAGTCTTTAGGTAGTTCATAATGCCAGAATCTCAAGCGAACGTCGATTCAAATACTCGCAAGGTGTCGGGATTGTTCTCGGCTTGGTTTTACGCCATCTTTGTGCTGTTGGTCAGCACAGCACTACTAGTCTGTAATTCGCTGTTCTCTTATGTCTTGGTCTCCTTTATCCCGATGCCCGAAAGCCGGGTGGCAACGGCGGTCATTTCCCAATTGATCTACTACTTGCTTCCGATTGCTTTGACTTTTTTCCAATGGTACCTTTTTGACCAACTAAAGCGGTCTTTCTCTTAGTGCTGGGGTGAGCAAACGCTCGACGGCCGACTGAGGGCAAAAGGGGCTGGGTTCAAATTGCTGCAGGATGGGAACTACTGCTCTTCATCACCTAGGCTAGAATGTATCCCGGAAAAGTTGCCTACGGCTCGCCGCTAGACGAGTACCAGTGAGAGCCGTTACGGGAACGACTGCTTCATAATTTCTTTCTTACAGGCGAGTTAAAGTATGCGACGATTGAGTGGCGGATTTGTCGGAATAGTTGCGTTGTGGTGCGCGCTATCACCTTTGTGTGCTCAAGAGAGTCTTAGTGAAATACAAACTCGCCTTCGTGCAGATTTAGGATACTTGGCCGATGACGCTCGCGAAGGTCGAGGCGTGGGTACTCAAGGCTTGCAAGACGCCGGAGACTTTATTGCTAAACGATTCTCCGATTTGGGATTGGACACCAAGGTCTTCGGAGGCAGCCCGTTTCAAGAGTTTACAGTGCCCAACGGATTCGCAGCAGCAAAACCCGCCGATGAAAAAGGCGAACCCAAGAACTGGTTCAAAATTGAAGGAAGTTCAGTAACCGATCTGGCTCTTGAAACACAGTGGAATCCACTCGCTGTCGGTTCGAACGGTTCGTTTCAAGGCGAGCTAGTGTTCGCCGGCTATGGCATCTCGGCGAAGGAGTTCAACTACGATGACTACGCTGACTTGGATGTGAAGGGAAAGGTGGTCATTGTCATTCGTCGCGAACCTCAGAACGCCGATGGATCAAACATCTTCGGCGCAAACGGTACGTCGCGTTACGCCTACTTCAACACCAAGGCCGTCAACGCGGTTCAGCATGGCGCGGCTGCGCTGATCATTGTGAACGATGCCAAGACCGCCGAACAAAGTGAGGATCGTGTGTTGGCAGTCACCGACGCTGGTCGACCGCTTCCTGGCTCTCAAATTCCGACTCTGAATGTTACTCGAAAGGCAATCGAACCGTTTATTGCACAAGGAACAGGAAAGACGCTCAGCGAACTTGAAGCGCAAATCTCCGAATCGAAAAAGCCAGCGAGCATGGCACTCAAGAACATCAAGGCCAGCGGGCTCACTGAAGTCGCTCCTTATAAAGCAACAGTTCGTAACGTTGCTGCCTTACTCCCTGGAAAAGGACCATTGGCTAAGGAGTACGTGATCGTCGGAGCCCACTATGATCACGTGGGCATGGGTGGTGAGGGCAGTTTATCAGGCGGCATAATCGCCGTTCACAACGGAGCTGACGATAACGGCTCTGGGACCATCAGCATTTTGGAAGTCGCTCGACAGCTATCCAAATTCGATGTGGATAATCGCCGCTCAATTCTCTTCATGGCCTTTTCCGCTGAGGAACGTGGTCTGTTGGGGAGCGAACATTACGTGCGTCACCCTGCAATTCCGCTCGAGCAGACCGTTGCTATGGTGAATTTGGATATGGTGGGACGAATGGGTGATGGTTCTGTCACCGTTTTTGGAATGGGGACTGCTGTCGAGTTTTCCCAGTGGTTGGATGAAGCCAACAAAACTCTCAATGTGGAACTCAACAAGGAAAATGCTGGGCTTGGACCCAGCGACCACCAGAGCTTTTATCAGCGGGATGTGCCCGTGTTCCACTTCTTTACGGGACTGCACGGCGAGTACCACAGACCCAGCGACGATGTACACCTAATCGACTTTGAAGGCATCAGCAAGATCGCCTTGTTGGTGACTCGATTGACCGAAAAGCTGGCGACGAACAAGCAACCTCCAACTTTCACGAAGACGCAAGAACGCGCTCGCATCGGTAACAATGCCGGCAGGCAACGACCAACTTTGGGAGTTAGCTTCGATGCGGCAGCCAAAGAGTGTGTTGTAACCAGTGTGGTCGAATCCAGCCCAGCCAAGTCCGCGGGTATCCAGGCTGGAGATACAATTGTCAAGCTTAACGACACGGTAATCACCAACGGCGAATCGCTTGGTGAAGCCATGAAGAAGCTCAAGCGCGGTGACGAGGTGGTCATCCTAGTACGCCGCGGCGGAGAAGAGAAGAGCCTCAACGCCAAGCTGTAGCGGTTCTCGCCTCCCTCTGGACTCGGAGGCTGAAAGCTTAGAGCGGACCAGCAACGGCCGCTTTGGAAAAACAAAAAGCCGAAGTTTGATCCAAGGACAAACTTCGGCTTCTCGACAGACCTTCAGGGCTTGCGATTGCAATTTGCAAGCCCTTGAAGCGGAGGGCACGGGGGTCGAACCCGCAACCCCTTACGGGGCACATCATTTCCAATGATGCCGCTAGCCATTCGCTTACCCTCCA
>CAYWNG010000802.1:0-2973 GCA_964458685.1 uncultured Pirellulaceae bacterium | reverse complement strand
ACCTTAGAGACTGCAATAATGTTGTTCGAGAAACGTGGCTTAAGGGGGGCCTGTGTGCTGGAAAGCGACCAAACAGCCATCGAATAGGGATTTTTCCGCCATCAACCAAAGAAATTCGAGTTGCTTGGCCGAACTTATATTGGCATTCTAGGCTCCCTTAGGCGGCTTTAATCAAACACTAAACCCCGCAGTGTTTCTTGGCTCGCCTGCTTCGTTGTAAACAGCCATTTTCGGCAGGCTAAGAGAGACTTGCCAGAAGGCGATGTTAGCGGTCAATTGAACCGATAACTGTTTTTGTCAGGTTTTTGTTCGTGTCTGTTGGTTTGACAAGATCATATTAGGTGGATTCATCATGCTTCATGCAGTGATTATGGCGGGCGGTTCAGGCACTCGTTTTTGGCCAGCTAGCCGAGCTAACAACCCTAAGCAAATGCTGCAACTAGTCGGCAGCACAACCATGCTTCAGTCGACCTTTCAACGGCTGGGCGGCTTGGTATCGCCTCAACACACCCTGGTCATGACGAACAAGAACCTGGTTGACGGTGTATGCGAGCAACTGCCTGATATTCCACCCGAGCACATTGTGGGTGAGCCCTCCAAGCGCGACACTGCGGCTTGCATCGCATTGGCAGCCTCGATGATCGTTCGCGCTGATCCAAATGGAATTATGCTTGTCCTTCCCGCCGACCACGTCATTAACTCGACAAGCCAATTTCACGACTGCATGCGCAGTGGAATGCAGTTGATCGAACAACAACCCGAGCGAATCGTTACGTTTGGCATTCGTCCAACTTATGCTGCAGAATCGTTCGGCTACATCCAACGCGGCGATGCCTTGGCTAATACCAAGGTTGCCGGGTCGTACCGCGTTGCGTCTTTCCGTGAAAAACCAAATCGACAAACTGCCGAGCAATACTTGCAGTCTGGTCTTTACTACTGGAACAGCGGGATCTTCATGTGGCGAGCATCGACAATCCTCGAAGCTTTAACTCGCTTTGAGCCCGACATGATGCAGCACATTAACGCAATTTCGGAGGCGATGGGGACGCCCGGATTCAAGGTCACCTTACAACGCGAGTTCGATCGCATTCATGGTCGATCGATCGATTATGCCGTGATGGAACGATATAGCGAAGTCGCTGTGATTGAAGCAACGTTTCGTTGGGACGATGTGGGCAGTTGGCAAGCTATTGGCCGGCTGACGCAACCCGACGAACAAGGCAACTGCGTCCGTGGTAAGTATCTACCGATTCAGTCTCAACGCATGATTGTCTATGGTGAAGAGAATCACCTCTTGGTGACTATCGGCATGCAAGACACCATCGTCGTGCATACCGCAAACGCGACGCTGGTGGCTCCAAAGTCTGAAGAAGAGCGAGTGCGAGAAGTGGTCAAGCAGTTGGAAAGCCGACAGTGGGACGAGTTCCTATAGGTCGTTAGTATTCGGCAGTATTCTCGGAAGGTCTACTGTCGCATGCGTTCTACGTTAGCTCGACTATTCCCAACGACACAGACCTTCGATAGCCGCTGCGGAACCATCGCGCATCCAACCATCCAATTGCGCTTGCTCTTTAAGTTGTTGGCCGCGCAAAGTGGGCACGACGATGAACTGGCATTCAACCTCTGGGAGCGCGGTCATGTCGCCCCAGAGCTTCTCGAACTGAGTCACGGGAAAGACATCTTCTTGCCCGTTGCCCCAACGTTTCTTCACATCTTTAAGCGTGATGTAAGTCGGCATCCGCCGCGCCAATTGTCGAATGGAGTTATCGACCAGCTCTTGTTGGTCCAGATTGTCTCGAGTCAGTCCAAACACATCTAGAAGCTGATCAATGTCGATCCATGTCGTCATCGAGTTGTAGTACGAGAGCTTAAACTCCTCGGCCTCGCTGGGCATCGCCAATCCTTCAACCAGTCTGGGCAAGCCGTTAACACGAGCCAATCCACCGCCACGATCTTCAATTCGCCGAGCGATGACTTCAAACGATAGGCAAGCTTGTCGACGAAGATGGAGAGCCAAGACTTGCGGATCGATGCTGGCTCCCAAGGTGTCGATGTTGTGCAGCAGGAGCGTCTTGAGCTGTGGTTGTTCTTTAAGCAGTCGACCAAGTGTTCCGTTGCGCAGAAGGCTAGGGACTTCGTACCAGTGGCCGACAGGATGCATGCACTGCATCGGCAGATTGTCACGGTAGTCGGCGGCTTGTCCTGTAGACTTCGCCCAGTTCTGTAGCGCGGCACGACCGCTTTGGCGAACCTTCTCCTGCTGTTCGTCTAATACCTGTTGAGGCATTTCCTCCCATGCGTAACGCAGGTCTCGCAATGTTGGAATCATCCGCAGTCCGACGCTCATTCCTCGCGAGACGACTTTCATTCCCGCGTAAGCAATTCGATCGAGTTGAGCACGAATCGGCGCGTCGGTCAAATAGCCTGTCGAGATGATATGCGTTGGAAAACATCCGAACTGCATTCCCACACTGCGGCTCTTTGCCAAGTGCAGATCTAGAAATGTCCGATGACGTCCACTTAACTTGCAAAACGGGTGAAGCGCCTTGACCACGCCTGCGCCTTGGGTCCAACGGCTGCCAACGCCAGCAGCCAGAGTCAGCACTCCAACTTCGCCGCTCGCGATCGACTGCTTCGCTTGTTCGATCCAGCGAGTTTCTATCGGTTGACGTGAATCAACGTAATCTTCAGGGGTTACGTCTTCGATGGTCGAACTGGTTGCCAGTCGATTTTGAGCTAGACCGAGTCGTCCGCTTAAGAGATCTTCGCGAAGCTGTTCGTGTTGGATCGGATCAAAGCCATTTTCGTGAAGCAGTTGGTCTAGCGAGTTGGACGACTCGGACTTTTTGGCTGGAGCTGGCAGAATGCGGTCGAGCAATCTTCGCGCGAACTCGTCACCACTGTTCTGCAGATCTCCACCGTTCGTAGCTGCATTAGTGCCGCTGATCAAATCATTGCGACTCATTCGACCGA
>CAYWNG010000801.1:0-2975 GCA_964458685.1 uncultured Pirellulaceae bacterium | reverse complement strand
AACGGAACAATACACCAGGCCACTAAGTTCTCATCGTCGTAGATCGATGGTTTGGGCTTAGCGGTTTCTTGAGCCTGGACATTGCAGCATGTGGAGATCGCAAGCAGGGCGATGATAGCGGTGAGTCGAAGCATGATTTTGGCGGGAAGGGAAGAAGTTTGAAGTTTGAAGTTTGAAAAACAAAGAGTAGCGGTGCGAAGATAGTACGTAGTCTCAAGCCTCAAGCCTCAAGCCTCAAGCCTGTTCAGGTGGTTTGCCTTTGCCCTCGCGAATGTACTCGGAGCGTTGTTGCTTATAGTCAGCGCTTGCTGGAAAATCTTCGATCAGCCAGCGTTCAATGTCTGTTGCATCGGGTGCACTGACCTTCATGCGAGCGATAATCCGCTCCATCGAAGCTCGGCACCATCCACAACCAGTCCCGGCGCTTTGACATTCGGCCAATTGACTGGGCAGTCGAACTCGGTTGATCCTCGCATAATTGATGACCTTCCGCCAGCTAACGTGAAAGCACAAGCACAGTTCGTCATCCGGCGACATAGCTGACTACCTTGGTTGCGATTTCACATGCGGCTAAGTAGTCGGCGATATCAAGCTGTTCTTTATTGGTGTGTACGTCGCGTTGTCCGCAGCCGAGCGTCACAGTAGGTATACCATGTTTGACTAACCAATTCGCATCGATGCCGCCATTGGTGACTCCCGATTCGGGCTTCGCGCCCAGTTCCGTGATTGCGCGACGCGTCATCTCGACGATGGGCGAATCTTCGCCAAGTCGGAACGAATCATAGTCGACTCGACGACTAACTTCGGCGACTACCGGTAAGCCCGAATCGGAGACGACCTGAGCCGCTGCGTCGTGGAAGGCTTTTTCGATTGCATCGGCGATAGCCGTGCGAAGTGAACTATCGTGGCTGCGAGCTTCGGCGGCTATCTCGACATTGTCAGCAACGACATTGGTCGCTGAACCGCCTTGAATGACTCCGATGTTGCTCGTACCTGTCAACTTGCCTCGCTTGACTGCACCCAACCATTTGCCTTTGTGCAGCGCGGCAATAGCGATGCCCGCAGCATGAATTGCACTGGCACCCTGTTGAGGCGCGATACCGGCGTGAGCAGGGATGCCTTTCAAGCGAATCGACATACGTTCGCCTCCAGTCGCTCCCAAGGTTAGTTTGTAAGGATTGCCACCATCGAAGTTAAGTGCGTAAGCTGGATCGCCAAGCTTGTTGACCGAGAGCGCTCGACTGCCCTGCAAGCCAATCTCCTCTTGCACAAAGAAGCACGCAGTAATCGGCGGTGCATCAGCTTTACCGACATAGTTTTTCAGCGCGACCAACACCGCGGCAACACCAGCGCGATCATCGGCACCTAAGCCAGTGGTTGACTTCGCCGAGACAATTACATTGCCTTTGCGTTTCGGCTCGCATCCCACACAAATGGGAACAGTGTCCATATGGGCCGAAAGCATGATTCTGGGCAGGCCCTTTTTGCCGGGGAGTTTGACGATCAAATTGCCAACTTGGCCGCGTTGAGGTGTTCGAGTGTGCGCGGTGTCGAAGGCGATCGACTTTTGGGAGACTCCCATCGCCAGCAGTTCGTCAATCACCGCTTGGGCAATTAACTGCTCTTCGCAGCTTTTTCCAGGGATCGACATCAATCGGGTAACAAGATCAATTGCGAATTTGCTCATTCGGTGCAAGTCTTTTCAAGGAGAGGTTTCTAGCTTAGCAATTGCGGGTACGATTATCCAAAACGGTTCGGCATCGTAAGCTGGGCGATGGTCCTGATTATCTGCCAGCCAAGCTGGTGGGTCAATCAACTACGGCATGTTACTTAAGGAACTTGTCCTTTAGGTTAGTCTGTTTCTATGAGCGATCGACGGTCCCTACAACTAGCAATTCAACAAACACTGCAGAACTACCAGCGTTGTGGACTAAGCTGGATACCCAATTCGGATAGCTTGCCCGAGGCGTGGACTGAAGCTCTGTCGTCTCTGGTAAGTCGATCTGCAACTGGAGATGCGGCTAGCGAAGTTGTGGCTGCTGGGGTTGCGGCTACTCAACCTTCCTCTCCCGCTATTCCCGCATCGGGTGCTCAGACCACGACCGGAAGTACGCGGCCCTCTCCTGCGTCACCGTCTGGTACATCACAGTCTCCTGCGTCACCGACTTCAACAACTCAGTCAGCTCCAACTTCACGAGCAGCCGTTGCACCACAAGTCCCAACAGCGCCTTCGGTGCAACCGTCGACCGCTAGTTCAGGACGATGGGAGACAGAGGAGCTGGACGATACGGCTCGACGCAATCTATTTCAGATTTTGGATCAAGAGATCCGAGGCTGTCAGAAGTGCAGCGAGATTTGTAGCTTTCGTCAACAGACCGTATTTGGTGTTGGGCCGATTCGCCCTACGGTATGCTTCATGGGCGAAGCTCCAGGAGCCGATGAGGACAAGCAGGGTGAACCGTTTGTTGGCCGCGCGGGTCAGTTGCTCACTAGAATCATTTCCGCGATGCAGTTACGTCGCGAGGATGTTTTCATTCTCAACGCGCTTAAGTGTCGTCCGCCGGGCAATCGAACACCGCTACCGAACGAGATCGTCAATTGCCATCCGTTTGTCGAGGCTCAGTTAGAGACGCTGCGGCCGAAGTATATCGTCTGCCTGGGGTCCGTCGCCGTTCGGTCATTGCTCAAGCGAGACACTCCCGTTGGGCAACTGCGCGGAAAGTTCTTCGACTATCGCGGCGCGAAAGTCATCGTCACCTACCATCCTTCGTACCTACTACGCAACGAAGATGCCAAGCGACTCGTCTGGGAAGATATGCAGATCTTGATGCGCGAGCTTGGTATCGAGGTTCCAAAGAAGAAGTAGCGACAACTCTACTTGCGTTTTTAACTCGCAGGGCGACGCCCAAGCGAAAAAATCCCGTTGGAAACGGGAGCGACTTTTAATTGTCGCACCTGTCTCCGACAGGATTTCC
>CAYWNG010000800.1:0-2990 GCA_964458685.1 uncultured Pirellulaceae bacterium | reverse complement strand
TCGGCCGATAGGGTACTGCCAGGCACAAGAACTGAACTGATCCCTAAGGGCCTTCTCTGTTGTATTTACCAGACAACAGCCTGTCAAACTAGGATCGGCCGAAGTAACTCAAGAATTGAACCAACAGCAAAGTGAAGCTGGGAAGGAGCAAATCCTCTAGGCGACAGAAAGCACCCTTAAGGCCATTCGTTGCAGCTAGGCAGTTCCGTTCGTTTAGGTTGTTGATGGCTACACAGGCCAGAAAAGATTTTTGTGAATTTTCGGTTTAATTCTGCTTCGGAAAACTGAGCGAGAGCGAGAATTTAACGTCCTCTAGCAGCCCCATTTCGGGTTACAGCCGCCTGAGTATTCCGCACCGGGCTCGCAAGGGTCGCTTCGATCCCTTTGAGCCTCGGAATCGTTTAACGGCGTTTAACGGCAAGCCGCAGGCGACTGTGCCTAACGGCAAGCGTCAGGTTATTTAGCAGCTTTATCTCGGATCTCGGTTGCCAGTAATCAGCCGAGCGGCTCGGTTTCGTGTGAAGTAATTCCAAGCCCATTGGAACATGACCATGACACGATTCTCGAAACGGGCCAAGTAGAGAATGTGAATGAACAGCCACGCTAACCAAGCGATTCGACCCTTCACACGCCATCGACCGCTTTGAACGACGGCCCTTGATCGACCGATCGTAGCCATCATCCCTTTGTCCCAATAGCGAAATGGGCGACTATCCTTTTTACCAGCAAGTTCTTGTCTTATGCGCTTCGCAATATACTGAGCTTGTTGCACTGCGACCGGCGCGACTCCAGGTAAAGGACCGCCTTCTCCTTGCTGCGAAGCCAAATCGCCGATGACGAAAATCGAATCATGGCCAGGAATATTGCAGAACTCATTGACGCATACACGACCACCACGATCAACCTCAACGCCAGCGCCGATCGATTCAGCTAAGATGCGTCCCAGAGGCGAGGCCTTCACGCCGGCGGCCCAAACGACTGTGTTCGCTGCAACTTGTTGTCGTACGCCTTGACGTTCCACAACTACAAAGTTCTCGCCAATCTCGGTTAGACGAGTCTGAGTCCAAACTTCGGTGCCTAAGTTCTCCAGGTCTTTTCTTGAAGCGGCTGAAAGATCTTCATGGTAGCGATCCAAGATTCTGGCCGAGTTCTCAATAAGTATGACTCGAGCCTTTGCTGGATTGATGCGCCGGAAGTCGCGTCGCATCGTTTGATGAGCCAATTCGCAGATCGCACCGGCCATTTCAATTCCAGTCGGTCCACCTCCCACGACAACAAAGGTCATGAGTCGTTTTCGCAGTTCATCGTCGTCAGTCAGTTCTGCTTGCTCAAATGCCGTGAGTATGCGACGACGAATTTCGGTAGCATCCTCGATCGTCTTTAAGCCGGGGGCCAACGGCTCCCACTTAGCATCGCTCCCGAAATAGTGATGCGTCGATCCTGTGGCGACGACTAAGTAGTCGTAATTGAACTGCCGCGAATCGCTCAAGGAGACCTGCTTATTCTTGGCATCGATGGCCACGACTTCGCCCATCAAGACTTCGGTGTTGCGCTGATGTTTGAGCACAGATCGTAGTGGCGCTGCAATGTTTGCCGGTGAAAGCGCGCCTGTGGCCACTTGATAGAGCAGCGGCTGGAACAGGTGAAAATTGCGTTTATCAACCAGTAGGACATCCGCGTCGGCTCGTTTGAGCGATCTGGCACAGGTTAATCCACCGAAACCGCCGCCAATAATTAGAATCTTCTTGCGACTCATTTGAATATTCCTTTCGGAAGTGCGCGAGTTGAGTTGGCATCTTACCGCAATCCGCAAATTCTCGTGAGCCAATCGCCAGAATTCGAGACTGATTCGACTAATCTCGCCATACCCGCAAGCTTTCAGATTGCATAACCGAAGGGTTGCAAAGGAACTCGGGGACGCGTCGCTGAGCAATGTCGAGGATTGGAGCCGCGCAACCCATGCTCATACGTTCGGCTGCCTCGCGCGAGTTGAATGCGTTGTGAGGCGTCAATAACAACCGTGGCGTGCGGCGTAGCGGGTGGTCCGAGGGTAATGGCTCTAGGCAATAGACATCGATAGCTGCTCCAGCGATTCGATTCTGATTGAGCGCATCCATGAGGGCACTTTCGTCTATCAATGCGCCGCGTGCCGTGTTAATCAAGTAACAGTCCTTACGCATCATGGCGAAAGCGGCTTGATTGATCATGTGTCGCGTTTCAGGTGTGTTGGGCGCGTGAACTGAGATGAAGTTCGACGTTTGGTAGAGTTCCTCTAGTGTTACCCATTGGACACGAGGGTACTTTTCAATAGTTTCTTGTGCGACGAGCATCGGATCGAATGCAACAACGTCCAGCCCGAATCCCAGCGCGCGATCGGCGACGGCTTGGCCAATTTTTCCGAAGCCGATCAGCCCTAGTTGCTTACCCCGCAACTCGACTCCCGGAAACTCCGCCCAACTCCCGTTGACCATGCAGTTGTAGCCCTCATGAATTCGACGGACCATTGTCAGCAACAGGCCCATACAGTAGTCTGCCACCGCGTCGGTCATCGCATGTGGGACGTTGGTGACCAACACTCCCGCGTCGGTTGCCTGTTGCATGTTAACGCTGTCGACTCCAACACCACAGCGGGCGACCAACTTGAGCCTGGGAAGAGCCGCAAAAGTCATGTGGTCATAAGGGTCAGTGGCCGCGATGATTGCGTCGCAATCGTGGGCTTCGCGGATCAAGCTCTCCAGAGTTAGAGGCCCAAACGTGCTGGCCACTACGACTTCGTACCCACCGTCAACAAGCAGTTTATGGGCAGCTTGCCCGCTAACGGCAAACGCTTGTGCGGTAACCAGTATTTTCCATCGACTCACGGAATTCATCTCCAAAGGTTGTTCGGGTGCCGAGGCTTCTTCGCTACTGCGAAGTAGCTACCCACGCCAGATTTTGAAGTTGCGCTTTTTTCTGGGCTTTCGGGCCGAAGGCCCAGCGATTTACCTAGC
>CAYWNG010000799.1:0-2993 GCA_964458685.1 uncultured Pirellulaceae bacterium | reverse complement strand
CTTGACTTCGGTTTGGACTCAGGGCTCTCTGTGAACTCGGGTTCTATATCGGGTTTTCCGAACAATTACGAAGGAGGAACGAATGTCGTTGAATGTGACTAAAGAGGTCGCCTTGCTCAAGCAGATGACGGTGGGCGAACTACGTGAACGCTACTTGCAGGTGACCGGCGAAGCGACGCAGGCGGCCAATCGCAAATGGCTCGTGCGCCGCATCATCTGGCGCATGCAGTCGATCGAAGAAGGCGGTTTGTCAGAGCGCGCTATCGCTCGTGCACGTGAACTAGTCAGCGGTGCCGACCTGCGAACCACGGCACCCAAGCAACGATCGCTGCCTGCGGATTCCGATCGGCGCACGCGGGTACTGCCCTGTGGTCAGCTCGGGAATGTCAACCTGCCCCTGCCGGGCACTCTGATCACGCGAATGTACAAAGGGCGGCAACTACAAGTCCGCGTTGTCACCGGTGGCTTCGAATACGAAGGCGAGCTATTCAAATCGCTTAGCGCCGTTGCCAAGAAGATCACCGGCTCACACTGGAGCGGCAATAAGTTCTTCAATCTCAGCGACAAGGAGGGTAACTGATGAAAACTCGTACTTCATCCGAAACGACCAAGTCCGTCCGCTGTGCCATTTACACTCGTAAAAGCACCGAAGAGGGTCTTGATCAGGAATTCAATTCGCTCGACGCCCAGCGTGAATCGGCGGAAGCGTTCATCGTCTCACAAAGGCACGAAGGCTGGGAGGCGGTTGCTGAGTCATACGACGACGGCGGCTTTACCGGCGGCAACATGGAGCGACCGGCACTCAAGCGGTTGCTTGCCGACATCAAGGCTGGCAAGATCGATTGTGTGATCGTCTACAAAGTCGACCGGCTCAGCCGTTCGCTCATGGACTTTGCACGCATCATCGAGATCTTTGACTCGCAGCACATATCGTTCGTCAGCGTGACGCAGCAGTTCAATACCGCGACGTCGATGGGCAGATTGGTTTTGAACGTCCTTCTTTCGTTCGCCCAGTTCGAACGCGAGATGATTAGCGAACGAGTACGCGATAAAGTGGCTGCATCGCGTCGGCGTGGAAAGTGGTCTGGCGGGATGCCGCTTCTAGGCTACAACGTTGAGAACACCAAACTTGTGGTCGACGAAATCGAAGCGGCTTCAGTGCGTCAAATCTTCGAATTGTATCTGGAGCATCAATCGCTGCTGCCAACGGTTCGCGAGCTCAATCGGCGTGGCTGGACGACGAAACGCTGGGTGACGAAAAAAGGAGATCGACGCGGTGGCCGAGCCTTTACGCGCAACGCACTCTACAAGTTGCTCACCAACGTCACCTACGTCGGCAAAATCAAATACAAGGACGAGACCCACTTAGGCGAACATGCTGCCATCGTGCCCGTCGAAGTGTTTAACCGCGTACAGAACAATCTGAAACGCAATGGCCAGTCGGGCGGAACGATGGTTCGCAATAAACATAGTGCCTTGCTGAAGGGCTTGCTTCACTGCAAATCGTGTGGCTGCGGCATGACGCATTCGTTTAGTTGCAAAGGCAACAAGCGATACCGCTACTATGTCTGCGGTACGGCCATGCAACGAGGTTGGTCGGAGTGTCCGGCGCCGTCGGTACCCGCTGGTGAGATCGAGCGGTTTGTGGTCGATCAGATTCGAACCATCGGCAAGGACCCAGCGCTATTGAAGCAAACGACCATCGATGTTCAGCAGCGAAACCATGTCGAGTGCAAGCGATTGAGAGATGAACAGAAGTCGCTTGCGAGGCAGATGCGAGATGATCATGCCAAGCTTCAAGCGATCGTTGCCAACCCGAACATCGCCAGCAACTTGTCAGGTCTCAGCGAAATCCAATCGCGACTCGAAACCGCCGACCGTCGCTCCAAGCAGATCACATCAGAGCTTGCGGTGCTCGAAGCCCAAAAGATCGATGACCAACAAATCACCAACGTCTTGGCTGGCTTCGACAACCTTTGGCAGACGCTTCCTCCCAAGGAGCAGGTGCGACTAGTCCGTCTTCTGATCGAGAGAGTCAGCTTCGACGGTCCAGGTGGCAACGTGGCAATCACGTTTCATCCAACAGGCTTGAGAAGCTTAACCGAGAACCAACTGGAGCATGCACAATGACCGGAAGCCTAACCATCAACCGTCAATTCCATGTCGCCACCAAACGCAGTGGAACCAAGCAGATTCAAAGCGGTACTAGGCCAGTTACACCCACTGGCCGCGTCCCCCGAATCAGCCGACTGCTCGCCCTGGCTCACCATTGCTATCGATTGGTTCAAACGGGAGCAATTATTAACCAATCCGAGTTAGCCCACTTTGGCCAGATCTCAACAACACGCATGACGCAAATCATGTGGCTAGACAACCTCGCCCCCGACATCCAGGAAGAGATCCTTTTCCTGCCCCGAACCACCCAAGGCCGTGACACAATCAAAGAGGCCGACCTCCGCCCCATCGCCAAAACGCTCGACTGGAACAAGCAACGGCAAATGTGGCGGGAACTGAAGAAAAACTCTCAGGCTGTTAACTCTGCGGTTGGGTAGTTTGGGGGCGGGTTCGGTGGGTCGGAAGCAATCGGCGTTGTAACAAGCAGCCACTTATCAACTAGAGAGCGCGATAGTTCGCGGGAGAAAATTCCGTTTAGGCGGAAGCAACGTTGTGAAAATTTGCTCGCGGTAAGAAAGGCGAGAGCGCGGCAAGCTTAGCCCGAAAAATCAAAAACGCCCAAAACATTGGGGATTGCAACGAACGATACACCGCAAAAGAAAACCTCTCACACTGCGAACTAGCGGGTAGTCTAAAGTTCGCAGGATGAGACGAGTACCCCGAGAAGGATTCGAACCTTCAACCCTCGGTTCCGAAGACCGATACTCTATCCAGTTGAGCTATCGAGGCAGGACGCAAAAAAGTGTGTCACTGCTGCTCATTATCTGTCATTTTCTGTCACCGTCAACTGGGGCAGACTTCGCATCGACTGGGTTGGA
>CAYWNG010000798.1:0-3009 GCA_964458685.1 uncultured Pirellulaceae bacterium | reverse complement strand
TGCCACATTGCCACATTGCCACATTGCCACATTGCCACATTGCCACATTGCCACAATGTCTCAGTGTCACAGTGGCTCAATGCCTCTGTGCCACAGTGGCACTGTGGTTCGTTTTCATTGCAGAGCGTTTCAGGTTTCGCTCATCGATAGACTGACCGCCATCCAGATATCGGACATCGATTTAAGTGGCAAGACAATTTTCAGATCGCCGATTGGCTCGGCAAAAGGCTGGGCCAATTCGCCAACGAACAAGCCACCCTGGTTAGCTTGAGCTGTGAGAGGCAGCGTCTTTTCGACGGCGTTATCTGACGGCCCGGAAAGGATGGACAGATCAAGCTTGCCCGATGGTGGTTGCTCGTGACTGCGCACGAAAAACTGCACTTGGGCTACTGCTTTTAAATTTCTGGCCCAATACGGATAGTGTTCTCGGCGCAGATTGAATGTCAGCGAGTGAGACGAACCATCGGTGGCGACCTGGTTCTGAAACTTTGCCCATTCGGTCGGGAACTCTTGTCGCAGGGAAAACAATCTGGTTAACCAACGCGGGCTACCATCCGGTTCAGTGGCGAGTTTAGCCGAGTCGATAGCCGCTCTGCGCAAGACATCTCCGCCATCGCGAGCCGTATAACCCACATGCAACACTACGTCGCTGATGGTGTCGTAATCAAACTGCGCAAACTCAGAACGAGGATCTGCCGGCAGGCGGAGCTTCCACGTGCTGATAGCCCCTGCATATTCGAATGGCAAGTAGCGCTGGTCTTGGAGGTTGGTTTCAAACAAGCCGCTATCATGCTGCGCGGAACTGGCCACAATCGATTGAATCGTCCCAAACGAGTCAACAAACCGAGCGTCATCTCCTGACTTCCTTGGGTAACTGTCTGCATCGTTTGAGTTGCCGATAGCTACACGCGTGGTGCTGTGTTGCAAGGACAACGTGCAATTCACGCTTGTGTAAGGACCCGTTACACAAGGAATCGACAGGCTGACATTCTTGATTCTTCTCAGATAGTGTCCGGGGTTGTCCAGGTCAAAGTACCATTCCGGAATCCGAAATTCGCATTCGCCTGTTTGTCTGAGCAGGATCAAGGCCTGCGGGTCTAACTGCAGTAACGAAACATGTTTCATCAATTCGTATTCGCGTTTGTTCTTCTCCAAGTACGCGACATCCATCCGCTTGAGATCCAGTGCCAGTTGCTCGCCGGCCAAAAGACCTTTGCGAAGATTATCCCAATAGCCGAATCGCACGAAATCTGAATCATCAAGCCCCAATTCGTTGCGATAAGTTCGCTCGGCTCGCTTGCCCAGATCATACGCAAGCTTGTACATCTGAAAATAAACTTTGGACATCTGAGCGATCATCCAGTTGTAGAGCTCGTCGTTGGTGTACTTCGAACGCAACAACTCTTCCACGGCCTGACTGTTGGCTATCTGTTGTTCGTGGTTATCCAATTCTTTCTCAGCGATAGCCAACCGAATTTCAGCGGCAGCGATCTGTTGCTGGATTTGTTCAAGCTCGCGCGCAGCCAGTTTTTCTTGCAGCTTCCAATCATTCCAGCGACGCGCATATCCGCTTACGATCGAGGAACGGGTTGCTTGAAAGCTGTATTCGGCGGCAATCATGCTGGCGATGGTTGCACCAGACTGCACAGCCGGTCCGATCGTAGATCCACCGACCTCCACTGTGATTACCGGTCCCACTCCCTCCGTCCCGGTCGTAAAGTTAGGCACATAAAACGCCGCTGATGCAGCCGCTTGTAGTCCTTGCGATGTCAAGCTGAAGCGGTGAGCGGTCAGCATGTCGTCC
The DNA here is from genome assembly GCA_964458685.1 of uncultured Pirellulaceae bacterium. Classification (GTDB taxonomy): domain Bacteria; phylum Planctomycetota; class Planctomycetia; order Pirellulales; family Pirellulaceae; genus Aureliella. The sequence goes on along the minus strand of CAYWNG010000798.1, from coordinate 1,205 downwards.
AACTGTTCATTTTCCGAAGCGCTAAGCCGTTCAATATCTCGGTAAAAGTTGTAGCGAGCTTCGACGGTATGGCGGGACTTGTTCAGAGCTTCAATATTCGACTTGGCTTCGTCGATCTGCAGTCGTTTGATGTCGCGAACATACTTGAGGAAACTTGTTTCTTGCGAAGCACGCAAGTTGGAAATCTTTTCTGCATCCCGCTTTTCAAATGCAGATAAGAAAGCTGCGCCCAGTGACTTCAGCTCGGTGCACACTTCCACTGCTTTCTGCAGCATGACATTAAATCGGTAGTGAGGCAGCGGTGCGAACAAGTCACTTAGCACACTACCCAAATCAAGTCCCACTGCTTTGGCTTTGACCAGCAAGGCTGGGTCGATGGGCGGCTCGAACAAGGGCAACTGCCGCGATGCGCCTTCTATGTTCAGGCAATGCCGAATCTTGAACAAACGATCTTCAACCGTATCCCAGTAGCGCAGCATATCCTCGTTGGGTGGTACACAGAAATGAAGCATACGAGTCGCCGACTTGAAGACGCCATATCCACTCAAGCCGGTCTGCGTCTGAGGCGCCTTCTGATTGCTGGATGCAGTGGCCAAACTTTGTGCAGAGCCCTTGCTCAATACCGAGTTGTATGGCACTGCGGCCTCTGCATCAGCCAGAGCATTGCCAAAGGCATCCAGTTGTTGGGATAACTGGTGATATGATTTAGGCGATGCCTGGCTGTGACCGACAACCACCTGTGGACGTTTGCCAAGAATGTTCCCGGCCAACACGTACAGCAGCGTGGCTTCGTTAATGGACTCCAGCGTGTCACGACTGAACAGTTGGTCGGCCCAAGAGATGATGTTGTCGATATACTTCATCACCACATGCTTCTGGTAGGCGGTCAGGCGCATCCTCGCCAGCAGATGCGGATTAAAAGGATTCGATCGCCACTGGTTAATTTGGGCCTCGATCTCTTTCCAACCCGGTTTCTCGCCCGCCAGTTTCAGCAACATATTCTGAATCTGTTCATGTTCGGGCATGGCATTCTTGTAAAACGGCAATGCATTCCAGTAGCGATTGCGCGATGAACCGGGATCGTCGGTCATGGGATTGAAGATGAAGTGAAACCATTTCATGGCATCTTCGAAGCGCTGGTTCCGGCTCAGTGACTCAGCTATCAACATCGGAATATGAAAGAACAGCTCCCAGTTGTAGGTAGC
>CAYWNG010000797.1:0-3013 GCA_964458685.1 uncultured Pirellulaceae bacterium | reverse complement strand
AAATGGCGGAATCCTCGCTGCCGAAAATGATCGATGGCCAGTTGAGCGATCGACTCGTCGTGCGTTTCGACCCACGGGACATTGGGCAACGCACCCGTCGCACTCACATCAACAACCGGCAGCTTCAGCCGAGCGACCAGGTCGGCGATCTGCGGATTTTCAATTCGAGCGATTATCCCGTCGCCGCGCCAGCGGTTTAACGACTGAGCCGGCAGCTCGCCGCGGCTGTGTTCGGGCAAAAAAGTGGCCCACGAGCCCTGTTCGCGAGCAAATGAGTAAATCCCTCGCAGCAAACCGCGAGCGTAGGCGTTGGAGGTCTCGATCAACAAAGCGACACGGTGACGCATGTAACCCACTTCGCTAATAAAAACGCCGCGAAATCCATCGCAGGTGAAAAAACTCATCCAGCCCGACCAAAATTTCATGGCCGAAGCTGCCCTAGCGTGTATTCTGGTTAAATATGTCGAAAAATCAAGCAACTCCCGAGACTTGACGCCTCGGTAAAAAAACTCTTGAGCAATTCCGATTACTCCCACCTGAGATCCTCAATCTTGGCTACTCAACAATCTCCACTGCGTTTCTCATTAGTTTTGGCCCTTGGACTGACATTGGTCGCACTAGCCTGTTTACCAGCCGGCGCCGCGGATCGTCGCTTGCGAGTCCTATTCCTGGGCGATCGCGGCCACCATCTACCACGCGTGCGAGCCGAGCAGATCATTCCCGTGATGGATCGCGTTGGCATCGATGTGGTCTACACCGAAGACCTATCTTCGCTGACCGTCGAGAACCTGCGCAAATTCGACTCGCTGTTGGTCTATGCCAATATCGATCAGTTGGAGGACCAACCAGCTCAAGCGATCCTCGACTATGTCGCAGCGGGTGGTGGCTACGTTCCTGTGCACTGTGCTTCTTACTGCTTCCGCAACCAGCCTCGGCTTGTTGAACTTTGCGGCGCACAGTTTCAACGTCACGGGACTGGCGATTTCTCTACCAAGATTGAAACGAATGAACATCCAATAACCGACGGCTTGTTCTCATTTGTGACGTGGGATGAAACGTACGAACACGAACTGCACAACAGTCGCCAACGCGTCGTGCTGCAAACGCGAGAAGAAAAGGGACGCGTCGAGCCTTGGACTTGGGTTCGAACTCACGAGAAGGGACGAATCTTCTACACGGCTTACGGCCACGATCATCGCACTTGGGAGAACCCAGGCTTTCACGCTTTGATCGAACGAGGCATTCGCTGGGCATCCGGAGTTGATAAAGTCTTCGACAGCATCCCTAAGCCTAAGCAATTGACCAAGCCCTTCGAGTTCACTATCGATGATGGCATGGGATTGCCCGATTACCGACATAAGCCTGGTGCAAAAGAGACAATTCAAGAGATTCAAAAGCCGCTTCCGCCAACCGAAGCTTTGGATCGAGTTAGTGTTCCGCGCGGATTCCATGTCGAGTTGTTCGTAGGCGAACCAGAAATTGGTAAGCCGCTGTGTACTACGTGGGATGAGCGTGGTCGACTTTGGGTCGCTGAGACAGTCGACTACCCCAACGATCTCAAGCCGCGCGGACAAGGTCGCGATCGAATCAAGATTTGCGAAGACACTAACGGAGATGGTCGAGCTGACAAGTTCACCGTCTTTGCTGAAGGCCTGAGTATTCCAACTGGCATGGTCCACGCTGGTGGTGGACTGATCGTTCACCAAGCTCCTGACACGCTTCGACTACGCGACACCAATGGCGATGATCGATGCGACGAGACCGAGGTGCTGTTCACTGGTTGGGGTACTTTCGACACACACGCGGGGCCTAGCAACTTGCGTTATGGACATGACAACTGGCTATACACCATCGTCGGTTACTCAGGCTTCCGTGGTACGGTGGGAGGCCAGAAACATCAGTTCGGTCAAGGAATTGTTCGATTTAAGGCCGATGGCTCGAAGCTCGAATTCATCCGCAGCACGAACAACAACTCTTGGGGCCTGGGCTTTAGCGAAGAAGGCCACTTGTTTGGTTCAACTGCAAATGGATGCCCAAGCGTTTATGCGCCGATCGCGAATCGTCATTACGAACAGGTCCGCGGATGGAGCTCGACGGTGTTGGACAACATCGCTCCTGGATACCGCTTCTATCCAATCACCGAAAACGTTCGACAAGTCGACTTCTTCGGTGGCTTCACTGCTGCGGCAGGTCACGCGCTCTATACGGCTCGCAACTATCCGCAGGCCTACTGGAACAAGACCGCTTTTGTTGCCGAACCAACGGGCCACTTGGTAGCGTTGATGGACTTAACCAAGCATGGCACAGACTACGTCGCTAACTACGGTGGCAATCTTGTTGCCAGCGATGATCAGTGGTGCGCGCCGATTGCGGCTGAAGTTGGTCCCGATGGAAACATCTGGGTCAGCGACTGGTACAACATCATCGTTCAGCACAATCCAACGCCAAATGGTTTTAAGACAGGCAGTCGAGGCGCTTACGAGACTCCGCTTCGCGATACGGTGCGCGGTCGAATCTATCGGATCGTGCCTGATGAACCAGCTTCGAAGTCTCCTGCAACATTGAATTTAGCTTCAGCCGACTCGCAGACATCATCGCTGGTCAAGGCGCTTGCCGCTCCGAACATGCTTTGGCGCTTGCACGCTCAGCGACTGCTGATTGAAAAGGCTGGCGAGGATGTTGTCCCAAGCCTTGTGCAACTACTTCGCGACACGAAGGTCGATGAAGTCGGCTTAAACGTGGGAGCTATCCATGCTTGCTGGACAATGCAAGGCTTGAGCCAACGATTGACGCTGCCGAAAGATGCCATGGAAGCTTGGTACGCAGCTCTGAAGCATCCTTCGGCCGGAGTACGTCGCGCTGCAGCACTCTCCTTGCCTGCATCCAAGAGTTCGACCGAACAAATCATCGCGGCAGGATTGTTAGTCGACGCAGACTTGCAAGTGCGTTTAGCTGCGGCATTGGCCATTGCCGACGGCGAGGCCTCCGAGTTGACCGGCGAGGCGTTAGTGAA
>CAYWNG010000796.1:0-3021 GCA_964458685.1 uncultured Pirellulaceae bacterium | reverse complement strand
CCACTTACCACTTTTCACCACTACTCATCGGAGACTTTACAACATGCGAAAGCTAATCTTCTTTTGCTTGGCTTTGCCAATGCTCGCGCTACTGTTTGTGCCTCAAGTTGATGCACAGCAGACGGACGGAAACAAGCTTCAACTACCTTCTAGCAACGATACGATGCCAGGCGTTGGTCCTGTGCGTCGCTACGATTGGTTTGTCAATCTTTGGAATAAGCGCCGCGCGGAATGGGCAGCAAAGGCCGACGCCGATAAAGGCGCAGTAGTCTTCTTCGGCGACTCCATTACGCAAGGTTGGGGAGACGATTTCAAAGGCATGTTTGCCGGCATGAAGGTCGCCAATCGTGGTATCAGTGGCGATACAACTCGCGGCATGCTCTTCCGCTTGAACGAAGATGTGCTGAAGGTTCAACCCAAGGCGGTTGTTATGCTAATGGGAACCAATGACTTGGAGGAAAAGGCCGAGCCCGAAATGGTCCGCGACAATATCAAGTCGATCGTTGAAGCCTTGAATAAGCACGATGCGAAGATGCCAATCATCGTTTGTTTATTGTTTCCAAGCTCGGAAACTAAAGCTCGTCCAGCAGATAAGATCCAACGCATCAATGAACTGATTACCGCGGCAGTTGCAAACAACAAACAAGTTACTCTGCTGGATACCTGGAAGCCCTTTGCCGACGACAAGGGAAATGCTAAGCCTGAAGAGTTCCCGGATTTACTGCATCCCAACGATGCGGGCTACAGTAAGTGGGCTGGCATTCTCAAGCCTGCGCTAGTGAAGTTGGGACTTCTCAATCTCATGAAGCCTACCAATGTGCTCGAGTCTTGGCAGTTCGAAGAGCATTTCGATGGCAAGGGAACAATCCGCGTCGACGGCGAACAGATCGTGTTCCAGACCACCAAGCAAGGTAGCGAAAACTGGCACGTGCAAGCCTACCAAACACGTTTGGATCTTGAGGAAGGGGCTCGTTATGAGCTGAGCTTCAATGCTTCATCTGCCGAGGGACGAACCGTCTACGTTACGGCTGGAATCAACGAGGACGACTGGCACAACATTGGATTGTTCGAAGAATGCTACATTGGCAAACAGCCTGATACCTACAAGTTCACCTTCACTGCATCGGACACTCGCAAAGGCAACAACCGAGTCGGCTTTGTACTCGGCGACCAAAGCGGATCCATCTCCGTTTCGAATCTGAACTTGAAGAAACTCTAGTGCAGAATGGATCACCTCCATAGTCGCCTTTCGCTCCGCGAAAGTAGCGCTGTTTTTTGTCTGGATGAATTGCAGCCATTGCATTCGGTTCTGAACCGCTGCGGGAATAGCTTCGAGGACGCTACTTTCGCGGAGCGAAAGGCGACTATCATTTCTTCACAGCCTATCCGCAAAAGTATGCGTGGCTGTTCACTTCCCATGGTTGGAATTAATCCTTTGGTCGACTCGATAACGTGGCGCAACGCTACTTTCGCGGGAGCGAAAGGCGACTATCTTTTTCTCACAGCCTATCTGCGAGAGTAGCGTCGTTGCTTCTCCGTGCATGTAACATAGGCTTGAAACCTGGATCGAACCCTAGTCATCAAGGCGAACTTGCTCGCCGCCCTCGCGAGTTCCCAGGGCTTGCCAGATACTCAGATCAATTTGTTCATCGATGGAACGGACTGATCCATCAACTAAAGCTATTTGCACTAAGTTTGGATGCATGCTGCGTGAGGGTATCCCGTAGATTTCAGGCATGCCAAGTGGGTATGGACAATACAAATCTTCAGTTTTGCATGGGTTAAGCTCAGTGAGTCGACTTTCGACGTTGAGCCAATTGACGGGGCGATCTTGCCAAATAATTTTTGTATTGGGACCGAAACAGGTTGAGAAACCTGTCTGAATCTCGCGACCGCTCACCCATCGCGTGTGTGAGTGTTCACTGCGTATTCGCTTGACACCGAGATCGTAGAGATCTTGTACAGTCTTCGGACCTGGATAATCACCGGGAAGGCACTTGATCGACTCCACCACATCGAGATTGGGGACGACCTCGGCAAATAACATTGTGTGAGTTAGGCCATCGCGAATTTTGATCAGCGGTTGCTTTTCTGTCCGGTGAAGTGCTGGGGCAAGCTTCCTCTCCTGGCTCCCTTCCCAATTGCCGATACAAATCGCGTAGGTAGTGTGAAGATGTGGCACTCCATTGTCCGAGTATGTTTCACCACCACTGAAACTGGGGCAAGAGTAGAGGGAAGGACGAAATCGAGTAAAGTACTGGCCATCGATTGGCATGTTGAATCCTTTTTCCTTAGGAAATACATCCCATGCGGCAACATCGAGGTGCCTCAATCGTCCGACAAAAACGGACCAGGATTCAAACGGAGTCCCCAGCTCGTTAGTATTAGTACCGCAGGGAATCCTGCTCGTTTGCGGCGGAAGGCCGCGATCGGAGTCTGCTATCGTTACCAAAGCGATCTGCCGAAGATTGTTGAGGCAACTTGTCTTTCGAGCCGCTTCTCGAACCGACATTACAGCAGGCAGCAAGAGGCCGATCAAAACGCCGATGATCGCAATGACGGTCAGCAATTCGACTAAGGTAAATGCCCGGGCGCGACGTAGCATGAAAGACCTCCTTTAGAACCGTCGAAAATCAGATGAGTTAAGACCCTCATTGTAGAGTTTTTTACTTGCGTTGCAAAAATCTAATGAAAACCTTGAGAACTCAACAAATTTCTGACGGAATCATATGGGTTCTTTGCTAATTTCGCGCCCGCCTGTGATGAAAAGGATAGTCGCCTTTCGCTCCGCGAAAGTAGCATATTGTCGCCTTTTGCTCCGCAAAAGTAGCGCCATCGTAGCTGATCCCGCCAGGGTTCAGATCTTCGTGAGCGGCTAGTACTTTCGCAACTGTTGAGGAACGAAACCCAACAACCAGCAATGACGGTCACGCCGATCCAGCGGGATAATAACAGGCGGGACGCCCGTGCACCGGCTACTGTGCACCCGCTACTTTCGCGGGAGCGAAAGGCGACGATCCT
>CAYWNG010000795.1:0-3021 GCA_964458685.1 uncultured Pirellulaceae bacterium | reverse complement strand
GTGACGACGTTGAGCTCGCCCCACTCCAGGTAGGTACGGTTGACATCGGTGATCTCCAGCTCGCCACGCGCTGACGGCTTCATGTTCTTCGCGATATCCACGACCCGATCGTCGTAGAAATACAGTCCGGTGACGGCATAGCGGGACTTGGGCCGGGCAGGTTTCTCCTCGATCGATTCGGCGCGTCCGTCCGCGTCGAAACTCACGACGCCGTACCGCTCGGGATCGTTGACCGGGTAGGCAAACACCGACGCCCCGGTCGGCCGGCTGCCGGCGGTGCGAAGCTCCGTCGCGAGGTCGTGCCCGTAGAAGATGTTGTCCCCCAGGACCAGGGCGCTGTGCGAGCTATCCAGGAACCGGTCCCCGATGATGAAGGCCTGAGCAAGTCCGTCCGGAGAGGGTTGCACCGCGTAGGAAAGGTTGAGGCCCCACCCCGCACCATCGCCAAGCAACTGCTCGAAGCGCGGCGTATCCTGGGGGGTGGAAATGATCAGGATGTCCCGGATCCCGGCCAGCATCAGCGTCGAGAGCGGGTAGTAGATCATCGGCTTGTCGTAGATCGGCAGCAACTGTTTGCTGACCGCACGCGTAATTGGGTGCAGTCGCGTGCCCGATCCCCCGGCAAGGATGATGCCCTTTGTAGTGGCGAGTGGCGAGTGGCGAGTGGCGAGCATGGGACGAGTGGCGAGTAGCGAGTAGCGAGTAGGTGGTAGTTAGTAGTTAGGTCTGTTTGGTTTGCTGGTTTTTGTTACGGTGGTGTTTGATGAGTGCGCCGAGCATGCGGCCAAGTTGCTTGGCTTCTTCAGACCATTGAAGGCCGGTTGAGCGATCAATATAGCCGGCTTCGATGCCAATTAGAATCTGCGTTCGAAGCTCGCCAGCAGAGCCTTTCGCTATAGCAAGGAATCTCGCAGTTTCGGCATCGCTTTCGCGCTCGTAGCCCTCTGCAATGTTTGAGGGTATCGAGAGTCCCGATCGCGTCAGTTGATCTCGAAAACCAAAGTCTCGGAGTTCTTTCGTGTTTTGATAAAGCGTCGCTGAAAGTCGTGCAGATCGTTTCCAAACATCCAGGTCTTCGAAGGACATGCCACGCGGTCGTCTTTACTCGCTACTCGCTACTCGCCACTCGCCACTCAACTATCAACCATCAACCAACTTCCCACTTCGTGAGGGCTTGGTGGATGGCGGTGTGGACGTCGGTGATGGGGATGCCGGTGGCGCGAAGTTTGGTGTTGTCGAGGATGCAGTTGGATCGCGGCGTTTTGGCGGCTAAGTTCATGAACTGCGCCTCGTCGCTGAAGAACTGAAACGCTTTGTCGATGCCTAGGGTTTTCTTGAGGTGGTCAACGACTTCGCGCGTCGTGACGTGGCCGGTGTTGGTGACGTTGTAGATGCCAAAGGGCACGCGACGTTGCCAACATTGCCAAGCGATTGCGGCGAATTCATCGAGCTGCGTGATCGAGTTGGTGGCTTCGAGCAGTCGCTCGTAGCGCATGAGTTTGCTGAGGTAATTGCGGCTGGAGTCGCGATGATCGAAGGGGATGCGGAGTCGCCAAACGTAGACCGAATCGCAGTCCGCCAAGCACTCTTCGCCGAGGGCTTTGCATCCTGAATAGAAGCTGCAGTTGTTGGTTCGGAACGAAAAGTTGGGTGGATCGTTTTCGGTGAATCCAGAGCCATCAGGGCGTGTGCCGGTGTAAATGCAGCCTGAGGAGACGTGGCCCCAGGGAATACCGGTCGCTTCGCAAGCTTCGCGGATGATGCCCGGAAGAACTGCGTTGCCGAGCAAACAGTCGGCTTTGTGCAGTTCGCATGCATCGACGTTCGGTTTGCCTGTGTAGCCGGCTGCATTGATGAGGAATGTGGCTTGGGTGTCGCGAATCAATCCGATCAGTGGATCGCGTTGCGTGTAGTCGCATTGGGAGCGCGAGATCGATCGGTGGGGAATCGAGTTTTCGTCAAAGTATCGGCTAAAGGCGTTCCCGACGTAGCCTGTGCCTCCGAGCAGTAGGAGCATGGTTGTTGGTTGTTAGTTGTTAGTTGGTTGCGAGGGACGCGCGGAGGGATTGTAAGTGAGTGAGAATTTCAGGTTCTTCTTTCAGGTTGGCAAGAACGGTCAATTCGTTTTCGATGAGTTGCCAATCCAAAAGCGAACTACTTCGAATCAGGATACCACGGATGTCTGTCCAGTCATGATCTCGATTGGCAAAGGCTTTGAGGACGACCAAATCGCTGGGGCTGCAAATTCTCAGTTCCGTGCCTCGGTAGTTTTGTAATTGCGATCGCCGAATGACCTCAAGTTCGAAGGGAAATGCGGCCAGCGAAACATCGACAGGGATGCCTTGCTGTTCCTGGCACAACAGCACGCGGTACTGCATCGCGAAAGCTGCTGCATCGGCAATACGTGGCCGAAGTGTCGATAAAAGCGTCTCGACGATGGGGCGTTCTTGTCCGAACTCGGTCCAAACGGTTGCGTCCACATCGCCGGTTTGTCTTGGTTCGCCCCATCGATAGACCGCTAGTCCGCCGATGAAGCAAAACTGAATCTCGTCTGCTTCCCATTGCTTCTGCAGCCGAGCGGCAGTCGCAACAAGCTGGCTGAGGTCTACATCAACCAACTCGAATCTGCTTGAGTTGGGTTTGCTCGAGCAGGTATCGACGAACGAACCAGCGTTGCATGGTCACCATTCCATGTCGCTCGGGGTAAGAGTCGAAAATCAGCGGTGTGACGGCGGACGGTGTAGGGGCAGTATCTCGCGCTGGACTATTCATTCTGCGAAGTTCTTCGTCACGAATCGCTTGCAGAATTGGAGCAGCTTCTTTCCACTGTCGGATCCACTGCGGCGCGAATGGCGGAAGCTCGGGCAGGGAGATGTTTTTTCGTTGTTAGCCTTCGGGGTCGTCGAGAAGGCGCTGGAGTCGGTCAGCGAGAGCTTCAGGGCCACGCGATGGCCGAGTGGGATCGATCAAACCGATCGCGAGCAAATCAAACTGATCAAAAATCTGGTGACCTTTGCCTAT
>CAYWNG010000794.1:0-3031 GCA_964458685.1 uncultured Pirellulaceae bacterium | reverse complement strand
CCGAAAGCGATTGCGTTTACTCCTGGGCATACAAGAGTCTAAATGACAGTATTGACGATTTTGCACATTCAAATTTCAAGCTGAATTGCTTTTCGAGCTTGGAAGACTTCAGGAAGGGAAATGTCTTATGGGAGAGTGATGACTTGTTTTCAGTGGTTTGGTGGGTTCCGGAAACTCGATTGGGAATTAGGTTGTTTCAGACTGAGGAATCTCAAAAATGCGAGGTCCATATTGTAGACAACAAGGGGCAGAAGCAATCGCGACTTGAAGTCCGAGGTCACGTCATTGGAGTAGACGGAGACGACGCAAGTGCAAAGATATTCCATGTTGTTGGATCGAATAGAAATGCTTCGCTGCACGTAACAGAAGTTGGCCTTAATGTAGCGTCCACCCCAAGATCACGGCGAGTTGGGCCATTCCCAAATGGTAACGCATACCAGCTATACAGAAACCCTCACTGTATAGTCTCCGGTTCGCGTTTCGTCCGCGTACGTAAGCTAAGGCCCGGTGACGTGACTCAGTACTATACAAGGCTTGCGAACAGTGGTGGATTCTTTAAGTACCAAGACTACGCGACTAAGGGGATCGATTTGGCAAATCTCTTGGGAATCCAATGCTACCAGAACATTTCCAGTCGCTGGAACAACCTAAATCTCAGCGCCGCGTCACTTGAATCCTCTTCATACGAAATCGTGAACCCATTTTCGCATCTCCAGTTTAACAGCTTTCTTCTTAACCACGATGGCAGTTTAATCTCCTTGCCGTGCTCCCCAGTGTACGACGTAGTCTTCAATGAAGATCGCTCGATCATACTGGGGCGGAAGTTCTCTAGTGATGTTTATAAGGAAACGGTCTGCATCGTGACTTTGGAAAAGCCTGAGGCGGAAGCAAGCACAGCCCCTTGAACTGGTTGGCAAAACAGCCCTTTCCGTAAGAAATTAGGAAATCACGACGAAGGCAAAAAACTGTCGAAGGAACTAACTATGTTTTTTTTGAGAACTGGAATCGGGGCTGGTCTGACCTCGTAACACGCCATTCTTGCTCAACGATTTTCTGACAAATCACCTCAACACTCACCTCAACACTCACCTCAACACTCACCTCAACACTCACCTCAACACTCACCTCAACACTCACCGCAAAAACAGGTGTGTTACGCGTGCGGACGGAAGCCCTTGACACGTGTCCATGATAGAGGTGCATTTCTCTGCACTATTCAAGGATTGCTGTATGGGTGTTCAGGTTGTTTGGTTCAAAAGAGACTTACGGGTGCTGGATCATGAGCCGTTGCTGCGGGCGGCCTCTGTTGGGCCGTGCGTGTGCCTATACGTGTATGAACCGGAGATCTTCAATTCTGCCGAATTCGATACGTCGCATCTGATCTTCATTAACCAGTCGCTGGCTGAGCTAGACCAGGAACTCCAACAACGCGGTGCATGGCTAACCTATCGTGTTGGCAGGATGCCGGACGTGCTGGATGAACTACAGCAGACCGTGGGGATTGAAGCGTTATGGAGCCACGAAGAGACGGGTAATCAAATCACTTATGATCGAGATCTTCGCGTCGTTAAGTGGGCAAAGCGGCACGGAGTTTCCTGGAACGAAATTCCGCAAAACGGTGTGATTCGGCGGCTTGAATCTCGCGATGGCTGGTCGCAACGTCGCGAGCGCTTTATGAGTCAACCTCTGAGCCCTGCTCCTGAGTTTATCCATCCAGTCACCGAACTCGACGCTGGACGCCTTCAGACTCCCGCCAATCTTGGACTGCCCACATCACATAAAACGGATCTTCAAGCTGGTGGGGCACAAGCTGCCCGAAAAACGCTGGACTCGTTCCTTGATCAGCGAGGCCAAGAGTACTCCAGCGAAATGTCCAGCCCCGTCACTGCCGCTCAATCCTGTAGTCGCTTGAGTACCTATCTGGCATGGGGTTGCATCTCGATGCGACAAGTGGTTCATGCTCTCAAGCACAGACAAGCCGAACTCCGCGAACACCGCAGTCACGGCGCTAGCATCGGAAATTGGTCAAAGTCGCTACGAGCGCTCGAATCGCGACTGAGTTGGCATTGCCACTTCATGCAGAAGCTAGAGGACGAACCTGAGATTGAGTTTCAGAACATGTCTCGGGTCTACGATGGTCTTCGCGAAGAAGAATTTAATGAGGAGTACTTTGCAGCATGGTGCGAGGGGCGTACCGGTTATCCGATGGTCGATGCGTGCATGCGAGCGCTGCTGCAACACAGTTGGATCAACTTCCGCATGCGAGCGATGTTGGTTTCGTTCGCCTCATACCATTTGTGGCTGCACTGGAGACGTCCTGCAGTTTTCCTCGCGCGGCATTTCCTGGACTTTGAGCCCGGCATTCATTTCTCACAGTTCCAAATGCAATCGGGAACAACGGGAATCAACACAGTGCGAATCTACTCGCCGATTAAGCAAGTTGTCGATCACGATCCGACAGGGAAGTTCATTCGAGCCTTTGTTCCCGAGCTAGCCAATGTGCCAGACAAGTTCCTCGCTGAACCTCATAAGATGCCACTATCGACTCAAGATCAAGTCGGATGCATCGTTGGGCAACATTATCCTCAGCCGATCGTTGAGCATACCGTTGCCTACAAAGCTGCCCGCGATCGAATCTACGCAGTTAAAAAACTAGAAGCCAGCCGCCAGGAGGCTCGTCTCGTACATCAAAAGCATGGCAGCCGTAAAGCGACTCGCGATAAGTTCTGATCGCTTTTCGCAAGACTAGTTTCAACCAAGCTCCATCTCACTTTCAACCAAGCTCCATCTCACAAACTCTAGCAAGCTCTCGCAAACGATGAAAACCCAAAATCTGACAGACGCCGAGATCGATAGGATCATTCAGATGGCTTGGGAGGATCGGACTCCCTTCGACGCCATCAAGCGGCAATTCGGCATCTCACCTGGGGACGTCATCAAGCTGATGCGGCAAAAGATGAAGCCCAGCTCCTTTCGTATGTGGCGAATTCGTACGGTGGGCCGCAAGACGAAACATGTTCAACAGCGAGGC
>CAYWNG010000793.1:0-3034 GCA_964458685.1 uncultured Pirellulaceae bacterium | reverse complement strand
TCATGACCGCTACTCTGACGTCCTAACTACTATCTCCCTCTTCTTTTTTGTGTCCTTTGTGTCTTTTCGTGGCCTGAATTTTTGGTTAACTCAGCTATCGGAGAACCTTGAGCCGGGCTTGATCGTAGATTTGGCTGAGGAAGTTCTCTACATGGATAGCGATGTTCAAGAAAACAGCAAATACAGGTTCTCGATAGCCAGCGTTCTCGTGTGCACCACGGCAACGGCCTGCGCCGTCGCTTTGGGAAAAAATATTTTTGATGGGCTAGAGAACCATCAGATTAACACAGCGATCAACCTTGGGTTGGGACTACTATTCTTCACGCTTCCGATTGTGACGGCGTATGCAGCTTCATCAATGAGCAGAATCCTGCGACTCGACTCAACGCCGATTCGAATCCTATTCTGCTGCGTGCTTGGGGTTCTGCTAACTTTTAGCTTCGCGGCAGGCTTTGCAAGTGTGATGACAATTATCGAGCCTAGCTTGGCCATCTTTCATTGGTGATGGCACAACCTCTCCGTCCTAGTTCGCGATACCTCTCTTCTTTTTGTGTCCTTTGTGCCTTTTCGTGGCCAGTCCTTTCGTAACCAGTCATCTAACGTATTTCTTAATGTAGAACCTCGGGGCACCAAAGTTGATGAGCAGTCCATGTCGATACTTTGCAGCTCTAAGATAGCCAAGTAGTTGTGCGACATCCGTGTCAGACGTTTCTCGAACGGCTTTCAATTCGAGTAACAGCACATCCTCAACCATCAGATCCATTACTTCTTCGACAAGCTCCGTTCCGTCCTCATCATAAATCATGACGGATGTTTGGGCTCTGACAAACAGTCCCGCTTTCTGAAGTCGATGGATCATGCCGCGTTCGTAGACCTTCTCGCGGAAGCCTGGCCCCAGAAACTTGTGCAGGTCGAATCCTACTTCACGAACCACATCACAGATCTTGTTGACCTCAGCATCCGATAGGTCAGTTCGAGCACGAATGATTTCAGAGGCGACCTTGGTCATAGTCACTCAGCCTTTGTTTTGCTGGCCACGAAAAGGCACAAAAATCACAAAAGGAAAACCAATCACATCCAGAAACCATGGAGTGCTGTAGCTACAATCTCGCAACACACTTCTACTTTCAAAGGCACACTCCGAGTTCAAGCCATACTTCCAAAGTCAAAGCATGAAGTTTCGTTTTCTGGTACTCAATTCATCATATCAATATTTTTGTGTCCTTTGTGTCTTTTCGTGGCTAGAAATCCGTTCCGTCCTCATCCTTCTCGAGGAAGCCAGAAACTTGTGCAGGCCAAATCCTACTTCACGAACCACATTACTCAGCCTTTGTTTTGCTGGCCACGAAAAGGCACAAAAATCACGAAAGGAAATCCAATATTTTTGTGTCCTTTGTGCCTTTTCGTGGCTAGAAATCCGCTGCCTTCCTTCCTCGGCGAGTATTAAGCCTTGATGCCTAGGTCTTGAACTGTGACGAGAGTTTGAAGCTGCAAGCCGGCGGCTTCGATGGCTTGGCGGCCGCCTTCTAAGCGATCGACGACGGCGAGAATTTTGGTGACGTTTAAGCCGAACTCACGAACGGCTTCAACTGCTTGTAGAGCGCTGCCGCCACTGGTGACGACGTCTTCAACGATGACGGCTGACATGCCGGCTACGACTGGCCCTTCGACTCGTCGTCCCGTACCGTGTTGCTTGGCTTCCTTGCGAACGATGAAGCCCAAGAGGTTGATGTCGCGTTGACCAGCCAGAGTAATGGTCGCGGCGGTAATGGGGTCGGCTCCAATGGCCATCCCGCCAATTGAATCGGGCATGGAATCACCGCTGAGCAACTCAAGCATCCCGGCGCCGATTTGATTCGCACCCTGAGGATGCAAGGTGAGCTTTCGGCAGTCCAAATAAAAGCTAGCCTTCTTGCCGCTTGCCAGAGTAAAGTCGCCAAACTGCAAAGCGTGTTGCTTGATCAGATCGATCATTCGTTGGCGATTGTAGGTTGTCATGACTGGCTTTCTTGGAAAAATTTCGTCGGCTGGGATGCGCGGGATTACTCTGGTTTACGCTCTGCGATTGTCCACAAATCACCGCTGTTGCTTGTGATTCTTGGGCTGATTGTCGCTTGCTAGCAACTTTCCTCAAGCCCTATTGATCTTGATTTAGCCTCCCCCCGTTGTGTACGAACCGTAACAAGGTCCGGTCTATTTTCGGACTTTGTTGAAGTCATGAGGACCAAGGGTCGTACGATGAAACTAATCCAACGCTGCCTGCTGAGCATGATCACTACCGCGTTTTGTGTGACTGCCGCAGCCGATGAACCTCGCAGATTCGCCAGCGATCAACGTACTAGCGATGCACGTGCGACCAGCACCAACAAGTCTAAGTCTGAATCTGATAAGCCAGCGTCCAATAGGCCTGCCGACTCCAAGATTGACTCCGGCAAAATCAGTGGCAACATCAACAACGCCGACTCGGCCAACAAAGGCGAAACGGGCTATGTCGCGGTGAGTCGTGCGCTGGTTTATAGCGGCCCCTCCGAAGACTATTACCCAACACATCAACTCGCGCAAGGCACAGCGGTAGAGATCTACCATCAGTCCGATTCGGGCTGGATGGCTATTCGTCCGCCTAGTGGTAGCTTTAGTTGGATTCCTGCGACCGATGCTTATCTCTTGCCAGGTGGTCGTTCGGTTGAGATCACTTCCAAAAACAGCGTCAGTTGGATCGGCAGTTCGCTTGGCACAGCCAAGCAGTATCGCTGGCAAGTGCAACTGAATCCCGGCGAGCAATTGACCAAGCTGGGCGAAGAGTCGATCAAGGACAAAGAAGGTAAAGAGACACTCTGGTATAAAGTCTCGCCTCCCAACGGCGAATTTCGCTGGATTCAAAAGAGCGCGATCAGCCAAACTCCACCCGAGAATATTGCGAGAGAGAATGCGATCGCCAAGTCCGCTGTCGTTCCTGCTTCGGGGCAATCGAAGAAGTCTGACAAGCGATTCTCCAACGTGAAGAGTGCCTCTCACTCGGCGCGACAAGAGGAAG
>CAYWNG010000792.1:0-3035 GCA_964458685.1 uncultured Pirellulaceae bacterium | reverse complement strand
ACCCTTACAGAAGGAGTCACGGGTACGACTTCGGAAGTACAGCTCCTTTCCTTTGTTTCAACCGGCCAATTGGTCGCTTCGATCACGGCATTACGAAATACAGTAACGGCCCTTCAGGCGAGCACGATTGGACGATCGGCTCTTTTGTCAAAGATCACAGAAATCCAAGACACGATCGCATCGCGTAGCAGCCTAGGCAAGATCATTGGTGATGCAATCAAAAAACAACTCGCATTGCCAGAGAATGCGTTCAACCTGACAATCGACTTCCAAGATGCAGATGCTGTCGCCCCTGGCTTCCAGGCTACTGCGATCGTCAAGATCGATATTGACAAGACAGTGAACAAGTCATTTGCGTTCGACTTGAATCTGCCGGATCTCGGGCCGATCGATGTGACTACAGGTGGAGATATCAATGTCACCGTAGGTGGCCATTTAGATCTCGACTTTGGTTTCCGTTTTGGAACCTTCACGCCTTATCTGCTTAGTACCACTGGCGTGACCGTAACGTCGACGATCAACTCGACCATTGGAGCACAGGCCGCAATCGGTGGTATCGGCGGTGGTCTTAGTGGCAGATTACAGCTAAAGGGCTCAACCTTTGAGAATGTTCCGCAGAACAGCAATAATACATCGACCTTCACACTCGCAGGTGCTCCAACCGATAATCTAGTCGTTGTCAGTCGTAGCGGTGCAATCAGTGCGACCGCCAGCCCTGCTCCAAGCAATAGTCCTGTCACCATCACTAGCGCGACAGAACATGGACTTCGAAATGGACAGATCGTTACCATCGATGGTGTTATAGGCAATACCAATGCTAACGGTCGGTACTATGTAAAATCCACAGGTACCTTTACTTTTGAACTCTACACCGACAAAGCTCTGAGCAAAGCCAGAGTTGGAAATGGCAATAGCGGACTCGGAGGGACGTGGACCACAGTATTGACGCGAGGCACAACTGCAAGTGCAGACTATTCCGTCAACACCACCACGAATTCCACCGAGCTCACCTTCCATGGTAGAGTTCTCGCAGCGACGCGAGTCGAATACTCGTTGGCCTCGGCGACTGGCTCCATGAGTTCGGGAGCTACTGAGACCATTGGTTTAAACCAATCCTCATTTACTTTGGCAACTGCCCCCGTTGATAATTCGATTATCGTTGTTCGTAGTGGCGCATTGAATAATGCAAGCATGACAAATAACCCAAGCATGCCAGAACCGATTCAAATCACAACATCGCAAGATCACGGTCTGAGAAGCGGACAACAGGTGACGATCGAAGGTGTGATTGGAAACACCAATGCGAATGGTACTTATTATTTACGAGTCGATAGCCTTACAACTTACACCCTCTTTACCGACTCTGCCCTGAAAGTGGCTCGTTTTGGCAATGCAGCCTATGCGGGTGGTGGAGTATGGAAAGTTGTATTGACACGAGGTGCTTCCGAAGCGGCAACTGATGTCGACTATTCGGTGAACAGTTCGAACCCTCCTTCCATTGTGTTCAAGAATCCCACCTCGTGGACGACCACGGTTGAGTACAAACCGCTTGCCACCGCTCCCGCAAGTGCTTCTTTCTCGATCGACCCGATCCTGGTCAATGCGGGTAGGAGCGTCGATAACAACACCATTGGCGGTATCCCATTCTCGACTGTATTCAGCTCGTCGATTCCTGCGTCCAACAAGTTTGACTTCAACGTCAATGGTTTGGCTACCGCTTCACTTAGCGGAAATTTTGCAGGGATTAGTGTTCCCAACGCCGTGACTGTCGCTGTGAGCTTGGAGCAACCCCGCGATGTCGATGTGAACTTTAACGGCGTAAAGGATTACATGGATAAGCTCAGCGATCCGACCAAGTTGAACCTCACACAATTGGTCAGTGGCTTCAAAGCGATTCTCTCGATGATCGAATCGGGTATGAAGTCGGATCTACTCGAAAAGCTGCCGCTTATCGGCAGCGGAGTCGATATGTCGAGCAGCTTTGTTGGAAAGCTGCGAACGATGATTAATCAATTGGAGTCTGTAGTCAACACAGCCAACAATTCCATCGAGTCGGTCAGGGCATCGGTGCAACAATCGATCTTCAATTCGATCGGTCCGAACGGATTGAAGATACTCAAGCTGAACCCGCTTTTCCACGATGATCCAAACGTTCCAAACGCTCAAGAAGTAGCCGATTTCCGGGACGTCGAAATCTCCATTCCGACGCTCTCGACGCCCATCGATCAAGCAGAATTCGGCGTCAATTTACGCATAGCTGGTAGCGATACAATCGACGCGAATTTCGATTTAGGTGTCGATGCTGTCGCTTTCGAATTGGCCACATCCGGCGGTGTGCAAGTTCGCTTTGGCTATGACTTTAGCTTCGGCTTCGGTGTTAGTCTAAAGAATGGTTTTTACTTTCAACTAAAGCCCAACTCCTCTGAGGATCCGAATGCAGTTCCATCGATCGGATCATCGGAGCTGAACGTTTTCATGGATGTGATTCTCAAGCCAGGCACGACGCTTGCTGGGAAACTGTTCATCCTTAATGTCTCTGCGACCAGCAACGAGATCGAGGACTACAACCGAGACGGCATTCTGAACAACGGTGGTTCCGGACCCATGGAAGGTCGTATCCTCAGCGAAGCGGCAGACGGATTCGATTATAATCGTGACGGGGATATGAACGATGAGCTGACCGAAGTTGATAGTGATGGCAACGGTCGGTTGTCCAAAGGTACAGGAATCGCGGGCAACATATTCATCGATATCCACGATCCCAACAACGCAGATGGTAAAAACCGACTGACGTTTGCGGAAATCCGTCAGAACTCTGCCAAGAGCCTATTCAATGCAGGTATCACCGCAGAAGCATTTGCCGACCTCAAGCTGAAAGCCGATGTTGGTGCATCCAGTTTGCCAAACATCTCAGCGGATCTAACGCTGGACTGGGCGATTGGTCTCACCAGCCGCAGTGGTATGGTGGGCGGTGGGCTGCCCGATATCGCTATCCAAGATGTCAAGCTGGATATGGGCAGCTTCCTCACAACGGT
>CAYWNG010000791.1:0-3036 GCA_964458685.1 uncultured Pirellulaceae bacterium | reverse complement strand
GGACATTTCGCTGATGTGGACCAAGCCTTCGATGCCTGGTTCCAGCTTCACGAATGCACCGTAGCTCATCACGTTAACGACTTCACCCTTGACCACAGTGCCCACTGGGTACTTGTCTTGAATGTTGTCCCAAGGATTGTTTTGCTTTTGCTTCAGACCCAGAGCGATCTTTTGCTTCTCGCGGTCAACTTGAAGAACCTTGACTTCGATCTCTTGATCGATTGCCACCATCTCAGTTGGGTGCGAAATACGTTCCCAGCTCATGTCGGTGATGTGCAACAGACCATCGATACCACCCAAGTCGACGAAGGCACCGAAGTCGGCGATGTTCTTGACCACACCCTTGCGGATTTGGCCAACTTCCAATTCGCCCAAGAGATGCTCGCGATCTTCTTCTCGCTGACGTTCGATCAAGGAACGACGGCTAACGACGATGTTGCGTCGAGCTTCGTCAATCTTGAGAACTTCGCACTGTACAACGCGTCCGATGTAGTCGGCGATATCGTTGGGTCGGCGAATATCCACTTGGCTAGCTGGCAAGAAGACGTTGACGCCGATGTCCACCAACAGACCACCCTTGATCTTGCGGGTCACGGTACCGGTCACAACTTGACCTTCCTTGACCTGGGACATCATCTTTTCCCACTCAAGGATCTTCTCCGCCTTGCGTTTGCTCAGCGAAATCATCCCGTGGATATCATTGGCAGGACCTAGCGAGTCTTCCATCTCTTCGATCAGAACCTTAACGGTTTGACCGATGATGGGCTGCTCTGCGTCGCCCTCCCATTCATTGATATTGATTGCACCTTCGCTCTTGAATCCAACGTCAATAACTACGTACTCGCCATTAACTTCGACGATCTTTCCGTCGACGATTTGGTTGACGTCAAATTGCTGGTTGAGTTCTTCCAGCGTTGGAAGAATCATTTCATCCAGATCATCTTCAGACAACAAAAGGTCGACCTGAGAGGTGATCGAATCATCTTCCAGCGAGCGAATGAGGTTGCGGTTTACCATAAACGAATTTTCCTAAACACTTGGGCCGAAGTTTGCGGATCACCATGCAACCATTGCAGGTAGCAGAGCGTCTTGCGGATTAGCTGCGTTCGCGGCAACATCCGTCTTGGGGATAACCCCAAAGAAAGCTAACTTCGATGCCCCAAAATCAGAGGATTGCATCTCGCAGCAGGCCAGAACTGCCCGGCCATGGAAAAACTGGAGAAACTTGGCCGTAAATCTAACCGCAGCGGGTAATTACAGCAATGTCATCCGGGCGGAAAAGCCTCTGAATTCAGCTCGGAATCTCGCATGGCTCGGTCGTCGTCGATTGCCCAAAAATTGGTTCTAACTTATACCTTAGGCCCGAATCTCGACCCTCAGAACCCGGCATTTACCATTACCTTCATGAACACGCACTGGCTCAATCAAACCTCGGACTGGCTCGACGGCGAAAAGATGAGCGAGTTTGTGCAGTCGCTCCCGACGACGATTCAAAAAGCCGAGCCTGCCGAGCTTGAGATATTGATCGACCTGCTGTCCCAAAAAGAGCTTGGCGAAGCCCCCGTGGCTGCCCAAGTTCGCAAGCTTCTCCAGCTTCTGGCCACGCGATTGGTGGCCGAGATCCCGTCGAGTGCTCGCGATGCCGAACATGCGATGTTAACCCCGCGCACTTTACTGGGCCTTTACGAACAATTGCTGCCTGTGGACGCCACCGCAGCCTCACACGCTTTGCAATGCCTTGCCGCACAAGGCGACGAGGAATCTCTGGCTGCGCTCGCCGAGACTTTGGAGCGCAACCCACCGCGAGATTGGCAGTCCGTCGGACTCGCGATCAGCCCCATGTGGGTTCTGCCTGGCGCAGCCTTAGAGAGCTTTTTTCAACGTTTGCAGGACTCGGAGATTCAAGCTTCAACGCTGACGGTTCTGCTGGACTTAGCCAACCACAGTTTTCGAACTGGAAAGCTGGACGTACATCCTTGGATCGAGCGCAACGCGGAGCTAGCTAAGTTGCTGAGCCAAGTCGTCGTACAGCTCGAAAAGTTGCAAGCAGACCCCAGCCAGTTCGGTACCTCCGTCGAAGTTGTGCAACAGGTTTTGGCCGATAGTGTTTCGCTGACCGTGGCTCTTTGCGACACCTTGGGATTGATCGGATTGCCGGAGAGCACTCGATCACTCACTGAAGCGATGGATCTTGCGCACCGCAGGATTCAAGCCGAAGCCGCCGCCGCGCTGGCTCGCCTGGGTGACGAACGCGGCAATTCCCGGCTGGTAGCGTTAGCCGCTGACCCAGTTTGCAGAAGCCGGGTTGTTCACTACGCCGAAGAGCTCGACATGATCGGCGCGATCGACGAGAAGTATCGCGTCCCTCAAGCTTTGGCCGAGTCGGATTTGGTGGCGTGGCTTGCCAGCGGTGAGCAATACGGTTTGCCTCCGACCATGATCGAACACTTAGAGACTCGCACGCTCTACTGGCCCGGATACGAAGAGCCCCGCGATTGTTATCTTTTCAAATTCACCTACCAAGTTCCCCAAGGCGTCTTCTCGAACATCGGTATGGCCGGTCCATTAACACGAGCGTTCGCCAGCGACTTAACGGGGCTTGCCATCGATGATCAATACGCAGCTTTCGCGGGTTGGCAGGCCGAGCATGACGAGATCTTCGAAGTTCCCGCCCATGAGTTTAACGCGCCGCAAAGACAGGAAGCTGATCGACTAAAGTCGGTGTTGTCGCAAGATGGCTTCCAAGTCGATTCAATGATCGCGTTGACCTTTATGCTTGGCGAAACGGCTCTGTTGGCTCGATTGTCACGAGACGGACAAAAATACGTTGGCATCAGTGATGGCGAGGAAAGCGTTTGCATTGTCAGTGGTCCGCAACCGACAGCCATCTCGCCCGATATCGTGCTCGCCATCTATCGCGGTCGCAAGTTGCTTAAGGCCTTTAACTAACTATTTGGCTAAATCTTGTTTTAGTAAACGACGGACTTCGAATCCGAAAGAACCGGAGCCTAACGAGAGCGTCCCGCTTAGGCGGCC
>CAYWNG010000790.1:0-3037 GCA_964458685.1 uncultured Pirellulaceae bacterium | reverse complement strand
TAAGGAACGACGCAAGCTGATCATCGTTCCGCGCGAGACACCGCTTAGCTTGCCGCAAATCGAAAACATGATGCGAGTCACGCAAGCAGGCGGAGTCGTGCTGCCGGCCGCTCCTGGCTGGTATCACGGCGTTACCAGTTTGCGCGATATCGTTGACTTCATCGCCGCACGCATTCTTGATCAACTGGGCATCGATCATGCTAGGACTCGTCGATGGCAAGACGACTAAAACCAAAAGGCCCATGGAGTAAGAATACTTCATGGGCCTTTGATTGATGTCGTATCGACGTTCTAAGTTAACGTTTTGCCGATGAACTGTTAGCCTTCAGCCTTTGTTGTCGCCGCGGCTCCACCATCGGCGGCGGAATCTCCAGGAGGCGGTGGCGCAAACTTCTCAGGCTTTACAGCTTCTTTGCTTTGCGATCCACAACCAGCGATCGTCGCCAAAGACAAAAGGCATAGCAGACTAAAAAAACGCATCTTGTTCATTAGTATCTCTCTTAAGTTAAAAATAGTTAGGGAATCTCAGGGATGACGTTGCCGTCTTTCATTGAGCAGTAGTTCACCCAAACTGTGCCTTCAATCTGCTTGGCAGCAATCGATCGAACCGAACCATCGCCTGCAACGCCGTTGATGACGCCGCCAGCGTGAAAACTATTTGCATTGAACCAGTTGTTATTGCCTGGTAGCCAAGCGGCCGTTGTCGAAGACGGCAGCGTAATTGCGGAAATCCAAAGCCACGCTCCAATGCTCGTTCCGGAAGTTCCACCGTGAGCTTCAGTCATGGCAAGCGTGTTGCTCAGTCCGTCGGTAACTTCCGCAAACCTAGTACGTGATCGATTGCGGAACATCCCTTCGAATTGTCCACCTTGAACATCAGGTCGACCACAAATGCCTAGGTAATTGGTTTTGCCAAGGGTGTTCACTGGCCAACCTCCCGTTGCGGCTCCCGAAAACAGGTGAGCAGTAACGCCAGTCGAAGTCGCACTGGTAGCCCGAATATGGCCCCGCGACCAAACGTGAGTTAGCTTTCCTTCTTTGGCGTCGGAAGGGCACACCAAAGAAGGAATAGTGAACTGAGATAGATTCCAAGGCTGAGTCGCTCCGCCGAGCAATGCCGGAGTTAAGGTTGCAAGCCATCGAAGATCTTCACTTGGGGCAGCGATACGGTCAAATCGTACCAAGTCCCGCGGAAACTGTTCATACAAAGGCGACTGTTCCATGAACGGCAAGAGGAATGGAATCATTCCGTAGTACTGCTGGTTTCCACCAGCAGCCGGGTCAGTGAACGGTGTCGCAGTTGCGTTCATTCCTGGCCGAGGCGGCCCAAGATAACCCGGTGGCAAACGCTTGTAGGTACTCTCGAAGTTGTGCATCGCGAGCCCCAGTTGCTTCAGGTTGTTCGAACAACTCATTCTTCGCGCGGCTTCTCGTGCTGATTGAACAGCAGGAAGCAAAAGACCGACCAAAATACCGATAATTGCAATGACCACCAATAACTCAACCAGCGTAAAGGCTGGCCTTAACCGTGACGGTTGTACATTCATCTCATTCTCCCTAGCGTGAAAACAACGGAAAAAAATTTACGCAGTCTTCATGCTAGAGGATTAGCAATCCGCAATCAATCAAGTTTTCCACAGAAACAGGGATAGAAAATCCCGCAGGCGTTGGGCAGGAAGGTCAAATGCCTACATCTGACCACAAGGGAAGACAATTGCGCATTGACAGCAAAGAATTTTTTTTGATCAACAAAAATAGGTGCGATGTTTTCCCTGCAGAATAACAGGTGTCCAAGAGGAGAAGTGTGCAGCCAGATTAATTTGGCACCTATGATTCCAATTTTCATCCCGTTGGACTTGGCTCAACACAAACCAGTCGTCAGCCGATGCTAGAAGCGATAGCCGCGGTGATGATGGTAGACTGGGTAGCTTCGGTGCTCGATGACGACAGGCGGATTGCTGTAGTAGACCGGAGCTTGGCGAACAATGATCGGCTCTTGGACAACCACTGGCTGACTGTAGGTTTGTCGAGTGAATTGACCAGCCACGGGAGCGGCCTGCATCGCTGAGATCACTACGTCGCTTACCCCTTGCTGATGCAATGAGATGATATCGCTAACTTCAAGCCGGCGTTGAACGCCGCGGGTTTGCAATTGACTCATGATCACCGCATCATTGACTCCACTGCGGCACATCGAAACTACGTCACCTGTGGTCACACCGGATTGAACGGCTTGCTGAGTCACTTGCTGTTGATAGTAGATTTGCTGCTGTTGAGCATAAATGGCTTGTTGATACGCTTGCTCGCGGCGTTGAATCTGTTGGTCCTGAGCGTTGCCGAGAACACCGCCTGCCACAGCGCCTACAGCTCCACCAATCAACGCACCACCGGTTGTCTTATTGGACTGCTTTCCGACCAATCCACCGATTACTGCACCAGTGACACCGCCAATGACGGCACCTTGACGGGTGTTTTGCTGAGCGTGGCAGGATTCTGCCGAAATGTGACTAACTACTGGAACAACGGCAAGTAGGGCGATGGAAAGTTTGCTGATCGACATTTTTATTGCTCGCATTGAACCGCGTGAGACTCGATCTGAGTCTTTACTACTATCGACATAGCAATTCATCACTCTGGAGTAAACAGCGCTCTGCGTTTACGAATCTTTATTCGAGCCGCTAAAGACGTCAAAGATGACAGCGAGGTGCTAGCATGGTCGATTGCCGTATCTTGGGAAAGGCAAGCCAGTACAAAGATCCAAGGCAAAGACTTCTGGGCAATCTTGTGGATCGCATACCGGCCAACATCGGTAGTCACAATACGCGATTCAGCCGCAAACGTCGGAGGAGCAACGCTCCATAACCAGACATAGGCCAGCAGATAAAAAGTAGATCGAAGAGCTGTGGGCATTGAGACTGGAATCACTTGAAATTGTTTTGTCTGTTTCTTGTTGACCTTGCCTGTGGAAATCGTTAGCTGCTAATGTCGACCGCTTACAAGCCGTCGTCGCTTCTCGGAATTTTCGCGGCAAGGCGGG
>CAYWNG010000789.1:0-3040 GCA_964458685.1 uncultured Pirellulaceae bacterium | reverse complement strand
TTGGTGAGTGTTGAGTCCAAAGATCGCTTCCAGCTTTTGAAGATACTGGCTGAAATCCGTTGCCATTTGGCTCAGCACCGGATCAGCATGTCCGTTCAATCCGACTACAAAAAGTTCAGCACCTTCCTCAAGGCATTTTTGAGCCACTTCGACTGGAAAGCTTCCCCAGCCTGCAATCAATCCGACACGCTTGCCCCGCAACGAGACGGGAGTCAACACGGGATCTTCGGAAACGGCGTAATTCATGATGCTAGTTCGTTAAGCCGCTTCGCGATCTTGAATGTTCGACGTGTTGGATTGACTCTCAAGTCGTTCTACACGTTTGATCAGCCCGATAAGATCTTTTCTCATTTCAGGAAGCTTGGAAACTGTGGCTAGCTCAACGAACTTTTGTTTTCGCGGCATCGCTGGGCTTCCCAGCATCACTTCACCAACTCCCACATCGGACATAAGCCCAGATTGAGCGCCGATCATGGCGCGATCGGCGATGTGTAAATGGTCGGCCAAGCCAACTTGCCCCGCCATCACAACATAGTCTCCTGTCGTGCATGATCCAGCAATACCCACGAGAGCACAGATGAGATTGTGCTTGCCGATGTGGCAGTTATGACCGATCTGAACATGGTTGTCGATCTTCGTACCTTGACCGATTCGAGTCGCCCCATAGGTGCCTCGATCAATCGTAGTGGCCGCCCCAATTTCAACGTCGTCGTGAAGCTCGACCCAACCGAGTTGAGCGGTGCGCACGTGCTTGCCATTTTGAGGTCGATAACCGAAACCAAAAGCACCAAGGACGGAGTTTGCGTGAATCAACACGCGATTGCCAACCTTTGTATCGGGGTAGAGTACGCAACCAGGGTAGATTTCACAGTCTTCGCCAATCTGGCAATGATCCATGATGTTCACACCGGGATGCAACACAGTTCGCTCGCCGATCGTACAGTTCGCGCCGATCATGACCCGAGCCCCCACCTGGACTCCATGACCAATATTTGCAGTTGGATCAACAACGGCAGTTTCAGAAATTCGAGTTGGATCGTTGGAG
The DNA here is from genome assembly GCA_964458685.1 of uncultured Pirellulaceae bacterium. Lineage (GTDB taxonomy): Bacteria > Planctomycetota > Planctomycetia > Pirellulales > Pirellulaceae > Aureliella. Next base: position 1,995 of record CAYWNG010000789.1, on the reverse strand, counting down.
CGATCGATGACCACATGCGGTCTAAAGACCAGCACAAGCTTGATAAATGCCGCGTGAATGTCGGACACAACTAGTTGTGGTAAGCTGCAATCGTTACATGCTTCAGCGACAACGACCGCCGCGGCGGGTGTATGCTGAGCTTTCACGGCTTGTTGACTTGAATCTGCGAGCGTGATGCAACCGGCAACTGCATCGCGTTGAGGCAATGCGTTGTTGATTTGTACGGTACTATCTCCTACCACCGCGCCGCCAACGACGGAGGCTAGTGACTGTAAAGAAAAGCTAGGCATGGGTTCATCCTTGAATCTCGAAAAAGCCTTCTCTTTCCCCCTAGATAGCATTTTTCCCGAATTGTCGCAACATCGTTTGGTTGGTACGCGGGGGCGAGATTCTGACTACAGCTAGCGCCTGCGCTTCAATAAAGTTGCTTCAAAGCGTCGGACGCCCTGGTACCATCTAAAGGGAATTTTCAACGCAAAGACGCTTAGGGGGCAGGGACGCAAGGAGGGATGTTGGAAGCATGTCACACAATGCAATCAATTCTATTCGGGTTCTTCTGCCTCCGCTTTCTTCTTTGCGGCTTCGCGCCTTCGCGTGAGATTTTCTTTCTTTTCGGTTGCGACCGCCTTTCATTGACTTAGCTAGCAACCTTCTCGCAACGGCCTTTCGGGTAGACTTACCCGTCACTTCTTCGGCTACGCAGGGCATCGATGCTAACGGCCAAGATGATGACGGCTCCTGTAATGATCTGCTTGTTCTCGTCGCGAACACCGATTTGGGCGAGGCCGGTTTGAAGAGTCTGAATGATCAGCACGCCCAAAAAGGTCCCAATGACCGTTCCTCGTCCACCCATCAGACTTGTTCCGCCGATGACACAAGCAGCGATCGCGGAAAGCTCGAGTCCCACGGCCGCGTTAGGGTCAGAGGTTGGCATGCGACCAAGTTGAGCCCATGCGGCAAAGGCGCAACACAGTCCGCTAATCGAAAAGACAGCGATCGTATAAGGCCAAGTTCGAATGCCCGATATGCGGACGACTTCAGCGTTTGTACCAATGGCAACGCAATAGCGACCAAAAACAGTGCGAATCAGAAGCAGTTGAGCGATCAAGACTGCGAAGGCGGCGGCAAGAAACGCTGGTGAAACACCAAGCCCCTGGATTGGCTCACCAAACCACTCGACTCGTTGCCCAATGTAAACGGTCTGCGAGTTGGTAATCAGCTTCGTGCCGCCTCGGGCAATCTCTAGCATCCCTAGCGTCACAATGAAGCTCGGTATTCTTAACAGCGTTGTGAGCGCCCCGCTAATCGTTCCACAAGCCAACGCGGCGAGCAAAGCGACAAGCAATGACGACACAAGATTCCATTGATACCGGACCATCATCACACCGATGATCGCCGAAGCCAGAGCGAGTAGCGATCCGACAGAAAGATCGATGCCTCGAATGACTAACACTAGCGTCATCCCAATCGCGACAAAGGTCAGCTCGGGGATCTGATTCGCGATCGTCGTGAGCGTCGCGAGCTGAAAGAAGTTCTTGCTCAAAAGGGTAAAGACGACTGTGAGTATGACCAGCGCGAGGGTTAGTCCAAGGTAAGGCAGCGCTTGCTTGAGCCATTGATTCATCGCAAACTCTCAAAGTCCATGCCTTGCCTTACCAAAGGCCAGCGTTGCTGCTTGCCTTAGCCAGTAGATTGGCTTGTGAGTCACTACTTCCAGCGACTCTTGCCCGTTCCCGCTTGCACGGAACCCACTACCGACGACCGGTAACCCAGCGACTGAGCCATCTCCATAATCGTGTTCACATAATACGGGCTGACGACCAAGACCATTCCCAAGCCCATGTTGAAGACATGGTCCATTTCGTCGCGATCGATGTTGCCGAGCTTCTGGACCCATGGAAAGACTTTAGGCATCTCCCAGGTATCGCGCTCGAAAACCAAATCGACTTTGGGGTGAAGGATTCGTTCCGAGTTCTCCAGCAAGCCGCCACCAGT
>CAYWNG010000788.1:0-3045 GCA_964458685.1 uncultured Pirellulaceae bacterium | reverse complement strand
TAGCGCGATATCGCAAACGAGTCAGTCCGTCGGCTCGTTCGACAACCACCAGCCAGTCCTTCAGTAGCTCGATATCTTCGACTAGCACATTGGTATCGTGAGCCAACACCTCTTTCCAAAGCGACTTATCGACACCGGGCTTGTCGCATTTCAGGACTCGATTGTTCGGCGCTTGCCAATTGGTCACAATCCAAAACGTGTCGTCCAAATGGTCTAAAGCGTATTCATGATCGGCTTCGCGAGGATGGAACAGAACCGGCTCGGCTTCCGGCTTGCTGGTGTCAATCAAGCGGACTTCGGTAATCAAAGTCTGCATCGAAATGCACTGAATGTACTTGCGTGACTTGGTCGGCATGAGGAATAGATTGAACTCTTCGTCTTCCTCGAAGTAGACCAATCGATCGGAATCGGGATCAGTGCCTAAACGGTGGCAGTACAATCGGTCGAAACGCAGTGTTTCTGGGTCTTGTCGAGTGTAGAACAGATGCTTGTCGTCTTCAGCAAAGAACATGTTTCCTGTGGTAGCAGGAATCGTTTCAGCAAACATCTTGCCTGTCGACATATCGCGAATTTGAATATCGAACATCCGGCGACCCACGAAATCAGCAGGCCACGCAACGAATTGCCCGTTAGCGCTGACTTGCAGATCGGCAACCTCACAAAACTCGTGACCTTCGGCCAGCTTGTTCTCGTCTAATACCAATTCCTCTTCGCCAACTGCGGTACGGCCATCGGCGGCCAGTTTCTTGCGATAGTGAATGGCATATTGTTGCCCGTCTTTGGTTCTCGAATACCAAAGGTAGCCACGATCGGGATAGGGAGCTGATTCGTCGTCTTGTTGAATGCGGTCGCGGAGTTCGGTGACTAACTTCTCTTGCAATGGAACAGTCTTGGCCATCACCGCTTCGCGATAAGCGTTTTCAGCTTCCAAGAGCTTGACGACTTCTGGGCTTTCGCGATCTCTCAACCAATAGTAATCGTCGACACGCTGATGACCGTGACTTTCGAGAGTCTTGGGGCGTTTGGCGGCTACGGGAGGTTTGGGTGCATCCTGTGCGTGAGCTGACATCGTGATACTGACTGAGAGTAAAAGAGGGACTGTGATCGCAAGGGAAACGAATGGATTCATGGGAAGAATAGCGCGTTGAGTCAATTGGCTGGCTCTCTCTACTGGGACCTATTTAACAGACTCTATTTGGACCTATTAACAGAATGGGGGCATTGACGCGATTTTGGTGCATGGGGACGAGTATATCGGCGATGGCGGCATTCTAGCTAGCGGGGAGATCTTGCTACTTCCCAATCATCTTGTTCACGATGTTCTGCGTGATCTGCTGAACGCGGCGGTCGACGCCCTGCGGAGTGGTGTAGACGCTCGGCGATTTGTAACCCGGCGGTGCGCTCAATCCATCAGACCACCAACAAGTGGACGCGTTGAAGACAAAGTTATTCTTCGGGCCGGGATAGATCGTTGCGGTGTAGACTCCACCATTAAGCTTGCCAGGACTGGACTGAACTTCACCTGTAGCCACCACTTCAAGTCCAGGAATGGGAGCTGGATCGCCGTGGTACTCCCATCCGATCAGGCCTGGGATGCGGTCTCCTAGCTTCATCTGTGTGTTCTCGTAGATCCAATGATCCGGTAGGCTACAAATCCAGTCCGCGCCACCGGTCACAGGACCAGTGCTGTGAGCACCGACCAATTCGTTAGCGTAGGGGCGTTCGTGAGCTAACGATTTCATCGCTTCAAAATCGCGAGTACCACCTGGGGGACCGAAGACACCGACGCGACGTATGGATCGCGTGGCTGAATCCCAAAGAACTCTTCCGCAAACTGCATTTCCGCTAAAGAAGCCGACATTCACTCCAGATTGAATCGCTGCTTGCATGTTTTGAAACATCTCGATCGTCCAATACTCATCGTGGCCCACGCTGATGAAGCCCTTGCCTCGCAAGCATTCTGTTGCGTGCGCATGGGTGTCGGTGTTCGAGATGTACGAGACAACATATCCTTCACGCTCCAACCAGTAGACGAACGGGAATTCCCACAAGAAGAACTCGCCCGAGCCGATCGAAAGCGGCTGGTCTAAAATCTGACAATACTTGCCGTAGGGGCGATTGAAGCTGACTTGGGAAAGCCCTCCCCAATGCCACTGATTTTTGCCGTCATCGTAGAGCGAAAATTGCGAAGGCCAACGATTGTAGGCATGCCAAGTATGGTCACTACACTGAAATATCAGATCTGCTTGCCGACTGTCTTTGACAATGAAGATGATGTAGCTCTGTAGTTTTTCAGTCTGCTCAGTCAGCTTTGCGACATAGACACCGCTGACCCAGTCCGCGCCGATCGGAAGTTCGGCCGCGGTCTCCCATTGGCAATTCAACAAGCGAAACTCACCGGGCTCGGGCATCGTTTGAGGCCTGCAATCGACAACGCCCATACTGGCAACTTGACGGCCTCCGTCACCACCGTAGTATCCCAATCGAAAGACATCGATCGCCACTTTGGCAGAAGGCCGCGTACTGATCTTGAGCTGGAGAGTTTGGCCCGGTTGAATACTGGCATGTGACGCATAACCCTCGATCCATGGACAGCGATACTTCGTCGCGGGATCGATCCGAGTGTTGGTGAGCATCCATTCGCGCGTGCCAGGCTTGGAGTTTTCTTGAGTGATTGAATCACGGGCACCGCTCGGCGCACTTGATGCAGCCGGACTGGCTTGCGGAGAGGTTGACTGAGTTAGACTTGCCTGAGCTGAGGTTGACTGAGCTGAGCTTGCCTGAGCTGCCGTAACAAGAGCTGCGCTGGTAGCAGCCATGGAAAGAAGAGTATCGCGACGGTTTAACTTGTCTGGCATAGCTTGCTCCACATCTAACGCGACCTTCAAACGCAAAACCATTCGCTTCTAATCGAATGGCGTTTCATTCTACCAGAACGGCAGATGACGAAGTCGATCAGCCCCATCGCAAGCCAAAGACACTAACCTAAGGCCATGCAATTGGTACAAACTGTAAGTCCGTGCCTTGGCTGGTCAAAGCCTGCGC
>CAYWNG010000787.1:0-3051 GCA_964458685.1 uncultured Pirellulaceae bacterium | reverse complement strand
GTTGCGTACCAATGCGGATCGCGCTTGAACCGCTAACAATCTTGGCTTCGATCAACGATGATGAAAGCGAGTTGCTGGAGTTGATCGCCGCAACAAACTCTTGCATCGTCGTTGGGAAACGACTGTTGCTGTTCAGCTCGACATTCACTGTCTTGCCAGTTACCGTCACAATCGGACTGCCGGCGCCACCGCGATCGCGCGACGTTACGTTGATCCTAATGCCCAGGCCGTTGTTGCCCGATTCGCGTGCTAGGAATTGGACCGATACAGCATTTCCCAATCCGAAATCGGTCGACGCCTTGGCTGTATTGGCACCGTTAAGCACATAGTCTTGCGTTCGATTTACCGTCGAAGCTACGGCAATCGTATCTGATCCGCGCAATCGCAGCGCGTAAACCAATCCGCCACCATTAATTGGCAATGCTTGGGTGATGTCTTGTACACGTGTTGGCAACTGTGGGTTGCTGTTCAGCTCGATATTGACGACACGACCACTGGTGGTAATCTTCGGCAGGCGAGTGTCGACGCGAGAGACCGCCGTGAAGCGCACGATCAGGCCATTGCCGGATTCACCAGGATCGCGAGCGTAGAACTCAACCAACGATTGGCCGTTTGTCCCCAAGTCAGTGGCCACCGAGGCTCGCTCGAACACTCCGTCGGTTCCCGAGCGAATGACACGAATGCCTGACAATGTGTCTGCATCGATGCCAACTGCGTCGTCGAATCGGAAGACAAGCTCCTTGGGCGAGACGTTCAGGACTTCGCCATTCTCTAGGAGGTCGCCTTCATTCGGCTGAATACCTACCAAAGTCGGTCCAACCGCCATCAATTGGCGGCTTTCCAACGACTCAAGCAGAATGCGTCGAACCGATTCTCTCTTTGCTAATCGCTTGCGAGCCAACAGGTTACGGGATTTTTCAAAATCGCCAGTGGCCATGTAAAACCTCTTGAGGGAGAGCTGATAGTACAGCGAACCTAAGTAGCCAAAACTTCCAAAACCCCACCAATAGATAGGCTAGCTACGTCTCTACCGAGGGTCGCTTTGGACACAAAGTAGATGTCTGGGGTATCTGGAACAAATAGGGAAAGTGCGCACGTCGAACTTGGATTGTAATTGGAGGGGCCAGGATTTCAACGAACTAGCAACAAAGCAAAGAATTGCAACGGCTACATTTCTTGAACTGGCCTACGCAAAACCACTCTTCCAAAAAAGATCGATACTCTCGCTACTAACCCTGCCACGCCTACTCTCGTAACAACCGGAGTCCTTGGGCATGCGCTTGGAAGCTTTTTACTGGCTGAAAGTTCCCCCAATACCCAAGCAACAACCAAAACACCCCCGAAAGGGCTATCGGATTGTACTTCCAGCCGAAAAACTAGCTATTTGGAGGGGACACAGACAATTCCCGGCCTTCTCTGTCAGTTGGAAGGACCGCGGAGAAATTTTTTATTTGAATATTCATCTCCGACACCATTTCTCGGACCTTCGCCGACTCCTTTTCGGCCAAATCCAGCGACTCGAAGGGGTCCGCCGCTAAGTTGAAGAGCTGGTAGTGGGAACCTCCCGAAATCTTCGAAGGGAAATAGTGATAGACCAGCTTCCAATCTCCGTCGCGCCAAACGGTGAAGTAGTCCGACCGATGCGGCGCATGGGGATAGTGCATCAAGAACTGCTGTGGCCGATTCGGATCAGGTTGTCCGGTCAAGAGAGTCTGCAGAGACAACCCATCTACGACGTGCGACTCTGGAAGAATGGACGCTGGAAGAACGGACTTGGGGACAGTTCCCTGGGGCGAGCCGACTTGGACAAGCTGGACAATCGTCGGGAACAAGTCGTGAACGGCGGCTAACTGAGTCTGCACCCCTCCAGCCGAAATTGGCATCCGCTTCTGTACAGCCCTCGAATTATCTGGGGTCGCCCAAGCGGCAATGAAAGGAGCTCGAGTTCCCCCCTCGTAGTGCGATCCTTTTTTGCCTCGAAGCGGAGCCGAACTGCCCACGTTATGAGCCTCCCCCAACGGGGAGTCACTACCGTTATCCCCCAGGAAGAAGATAACCGTATCCCGGTCGACCCCCAGCTTTTGAAGATGCTCCAGTATGTCTCCCAACGATTTGTCCATGCCTTCGATCAGCGTCGCGTAGGCCTGAGCATTCTTGGGCTTGCCACTATTGAGGTAGTTCGCCGCGAATCGTGGATCGGAATCGAAGGGCGAATGCACCGCGTAGTGCGCGAAGTACAAAAAGAATGGCTTTCCCGACTCGACCGATTCTGTGACCCGTAGTTTGGCTTCCCGAGTCAAAGCTTCGGTAAGGAATAAGCCGCTGTCGTAGTAGCCTTCCAAATCGGGAACCGCCGCTTGAGCACGCTGAGTATCTTTGCCGTACTTTTTCTCAGCGTAGTAACTGCCCGGCGCTCCAATCGATGCACCACCAACGCTAACGTCAAAGCCTAGATTCTTGGGGTCGGCGCCCTCGGAACCGCGAGGCCCAAAATGCCCTTTGCCCACTTGGATCGTTCGGTAGCCGGCAGATTGCAGCACTCGAGCTAGCGTAACACTTTGACGATTCAGTCCCTGCCAGTTCCAATCCTTGGGCCCGTTGTCTCCGCGGTTGTCCTTATCCGGATTGATCCAGTTGGTGGTTCGATGCCTGGCTGCGTTCTGCCCGGTCATCAACGAAATTCTGGTCGGCGAACAGACGCTCATCGCATGAAAGTTACTAAAGCGAATGCCGCGACTGGCCAAGACTTCCATGTGGGGTGTGCGGTAAAAATCGTTCAGCGGATACCGCTTCGGCTGGCCCTGTCCGTCCGTCAACATCGGAACCGAGGTATCCATCAATCCCATGTCGTCGACCAGAAAGACAATTACATTCGGACGATCCTGAGTCGCCTGATCAGCACACAACGACGTGCCACAAGCAATCGCCACGCCGAATGAAAACACCAACACAGCCAAAGCAAACGGCGACTTCAGCTTGAAACCTCGCAGCTTAAACATCGCAAACTCCGATGGCATGATCCAGCGATTTTAAGGGATCTTTCCAAGTCGG
>CAYWNG010000786.1:0-3052 GCA_964458685.1 uncultured Pirellulaceae bacterium | reverse complement strand
ACAGCGATGGCAGCGGATTACTTCTTCGGAAACAACTTCTCGGACAACTTCTTCCGTCTATTCGGCGATGCTGATGGCGATGGAGACGTGGATGGTACCGATACAGTTGCCTTCCGACGATCGTACCTGGGAGTCGAGAACAATGCGGCCATGGATTTTGACGGTGATGGAGTCACCTTGAATGACGCTCAGGATTTGGCGGGATACAACGCCAACCGAAACAAGGTCCGTAGAGGCCGCTAAGGGAAACTGGTTTTGCATAGCCAGCCCTGAGCCCAATTCGAAGGGGTTTAGGGTTGGCTAGTTAACATAAACTTCATCCTTTTTCATCGCAAATTTCCTTGCGAAAAAAGGTCAAACAACTAGAGTACCACTACTAATTCGTAGGCTAAACAGCTAAGTCGCAGGCTAAACAGCTAGAGGCATCCTTCTATGATTCGAAAACTACTCGCAGTATTCATGCTGCTTACACTTGCATCGCAGGCGAGTGCTGGCGTTGTCTATCAAGTCAGCTTTGATTCGGCTGGCTCGTCGCTCAGCACAACCTCCAGCTTGACCGTTGGCGGATCGCAAGTCTTCAATGTTTACTTCCATGAGAAGTACGATGGCAGCGGGTCATTCACGCCTCGCATTGATTTGCCTGGTGGAACTAATGGTCTGGCCACCGCAAACTTTGGCGTGAATCGCACCAGCGGTACGACGACGGACATCACTAACGCAACTGGTAATGCATCGTTTGATTTTAACGGAGGACCGACCGTCAGTTTTAATGCTAGTTCGGCAACCGTCGGGCAGGAAATTTTGCTGAATCCACCAGTATTTGCTACAAGCGCGGCCGCTGATCGTAGGACCGTGTTGCTCGGCTCGATTCAAGTCACAGCAAACTCTCTCGGCAGCACGACCTTCTCCTTAGCAGACTTCCTCGCTGGTTCTGACGACTTTATCATCGACGATGGCCTTGGCGGCTTGCTCTTCGCCGCTGACGGAGGCGTTACCTTCGGTACCTTAACCATCACCGCAGTGCCCGAACCCAGTTCGCTGATGCTCGTTGGAGTAGTCGGTTGCATCGCCGCGTTGCAAAGACGACGAGCCCCCAAGCCTCACTAACGAACCACCAAAACCGCTCGCCCAAAACGAGCGGTTTTTTTATGGGATAGTAGCCACCGCTGCCAAGCGGTGGACGGCGCACAGATGACCAGAGGTCACCCGGCCGCCCTTAACACTTCTTCGCAAATCTACTTTTCTGACTTCAATAGACTGATCCCTAACGACGCTGCAAGTTCTCTCCGCTGCGGAAAAATGCCGATCGATCCAACGGCGATCGAGTAGACAGATTTGGCATCTTCTGTCTTACCGCTCTTTTCCAACAACTTGCCAACGTAGTAAGCCGACTGAGGAGAAATGGGACCACGAGCGGCCAGTTGAGTTAGAATCTGATCTGCTTCTGCCAACGCTCCTTGCTTCAGTCGAATCCAGCCTGCAGTAGCAACGATTGCCTCCACGTTTTGATTGCTCTTGAGATTATCATCTGCCAACCTTCTAGCACGTGCCCTTTTGTCCTCGACAGCGCTCTCAATCAATACCAATGCCAACTGATCGGCAACCTCTAGGTCCGATGGATTCTTGGTCAACAGTTCTTCGAGGATGCTCTCTGCAAGGCTGTAATCTCCTGCGAACCGATAGGACACTGCATGCAGTAATTTAATGCTTCGGTCTGCAAGCGTTGGTTGAGGAATCTTGGCGATGTACTTTAAGGCTTCTTCGGAACGATCTTGGAGTAGCAACCAACGAAGGTACTCACGCCAAGCGTCAGCGTTATTTCGATCCAATCGAAGCGAATCTTGAAACCATCGCTCAATCTGTTGAGCGTTCTTGGACGAATTCCGCCAATCCGTTTGTTCGGCGAGCACGAGTGCGACGGTCAGTTTTGCACATGGAAGTTGCGTGTCCTTTGCGCGAGCCGCCTCCATCATCGTCACGCCTTCAGCAAGTTGCCCTGCTAGGATCTTCACTCGGCCGGCTCGCCAACTTGGAAAGCCTTTTTCGGGAACAAGCTTTTGAAGCTGTAAAAAAAGTTCTTCTGCAGTCGACCACTGTTTCCGTTTTTCAGCCATTTCGGCTCGCAGTTCAAGCAACCCCGGAACAACTTGTTCTGCCCTAGCCGTTGGAAGCTTACCTTCGTCGATCAAACGCTGAGCCTGCTGAAGCTGAAGCCAGGCGTCGGTCCAACGACCGTTTTGAGACGCCAAGTAGCCGAGTGCAATGTAGGCCTCGGGATCGTCAGGCTTGGTGGAGAGATAGGCTTCAAGTGTCGCCAGTGCGTCTTGGGCCTTGCCGGCTTCAAGCAACAGACGACTTAGAAAAACTTCTGAAGCTGGTAGCGAGATTTGCTTTGTCGCGTTTTCATACTCACGCAAGAACGCTTCCTTGTTGCCTGCCTTGAATGCTTCAATGGCGGGATCAAGCTGCTTTGTTGCACCTTGGGAATTTCCATCCAACACACGACTCGGAACACCGACAAAGAAATCGAGCGCATGAGTCTGTGAAACGAGTAATCCTAGGAAGACCGTGCAAGTCAGAATTGCGAGGTTTGTGCTTCGCATTGTTGTAATCTCCGAAGTCTCGACATAGTCACCGGGATGTTACTCACTGGACCTGAAACCAAATAGAATCAACTTGCAATGTAGTAAAGGAATTCTTCGAACTTAACAATAATTAGCCAACTTGGCGACTGGCCACACTAATTGAGGGTGGTCTGCGTGCGGCTTCCGAATTCTCATTGATCAATCACAACCTTGCTGAGTCAGCGAAATCAGGAGAGCCTTGCGACCACGGTCGCATCGAGATTGCTGGAGGGTAATTCTCTTGCCAGTAAGTCGCGAATCGCTGCATAAAGCACCGTGCACTTGAGCAGAAAGCGCATTCCGGCTCGACTAGTTCCGACTTAAGGTGGATCTAGTTTCCGTTGGTCAGTATCTCTGTGAAAGTTAAGGAAAATCTAATGATCCGCCTCATCAACATTTAACAGAAGCTTCACTGGAAAATCGTTGCA
>CAYWNG010000785.1:0-3060 GCA_964458685.1 uncultured Pirellulaceae bacterium | reverse complement strand
TGCCTTCGACACCGGCAGAGGTTGTGTCAGGCCTTCGGCCTTAAATCCAAATAGCACAACTTAATACCAACACAGCGAGCGAGGACGCCCGCGAGACCTCTACAACGATGGTAGGCTGGGTGATCTTCGCGAACAAATGCACTACTTCACAAGCGACTTTGCAAAGAACATCGCTCCACCGCTGGTTGGACTGTAGACAGCTTGAGCGAAACCAAACGATTCGTACAAACCGATCGCACGACGATTATTCTCTAGCACTTCCAGCGTCAGCTTTACACAACCGCGTCGCCTTGCTTCTTGCTCGACGGCACTTAACAGAGCGCGACCTACGCCTTGCCCGCGATACTCGGCTCGCACTGACAAGTCATGGACGTTGATCAGCGGCTTAGCTGCGAAGGTTGAAAAACCGACGAAGCTGGTCGCAATGCCGATCGCTCGGTCTTGATCAAAGGCCAGAAATACGAGGGTCGTTGGATGTTGTTGTAGGCCAGCAATCAGATTTTGCCGGACCTCAAGCGGCAAGGGTTCGCCGCCTGCAAGTTCATCGCAGGCGTAGTCATTCGTAAGATCGACAATTGCCTGCTGGTGGATGGGGTTCTGTAGGTCAGCAATTAAGATGTGAATGTTGGCGTTCATGCTTTTCGTCAGTGGTTTCCGTGCTAGGGTTATCCGGCCAGCTCAGTATGAAGTTCAAGCTCTACAGTGCCCAGCGCAGTCCTCAATCAGGAACCACATTAAAGCCCTTGGACGTGAGCAATGCAGCGAGAGCTTCTTTCGCGGGAGGTTCGCCGTGCACCAACTTAATCGCTTTCGGCGGAGAGGCCATTCCAGTCACGAAATTCACCAAGTCGGCTTGATCAGCGTGAGCCGAGTAGCCGCTGATGGTATGTCGCTTCGCGCGAATGTCGTAGCGCTCGCCATCCAGCATGACCCAGTCCGTGTCCTGTATGTAGCGGCCCGGCGTCCCAGCGGCTTGATAGCCGATGAACACAATGTCTGTATCGGGATCGCCGAGAAATTCTTTTAAGTAGTTCACAACTCGTCCACCCGAACACATGCCGCTAGCAGCGATAACAATGGCCGGTAACTCAGACTTTTTCAAATAGCGAATCGTATCGCGATGCTCATCGTGGCTATCGATGGTGACCAAGTTCTCGAACACCAAAGGTTGTTCGTCGTAGGCCAAGACTTGTCTGGCTTCCTCGCTCCAGTAGGGACGTAAGTTATCGTAGATCTCGTTGAACTTGAGAGCCATCGGTGAGTCGATAATGATATCGACGGCCTTCAGGAGCGAATGTTTCGGCGGTCGCCCAAGGTCTTCGAGAATTGCGTTGAGTTCGAAGAGCAGTTCTTGAGTTCTGCCAACACTAAACGCGGGGATAATCGTAATGCCCTTATTCTCGAGCGTCTTATTCAAAATCGCTTCCAGCCTTGCTGCGCGATCTTCGCGGCCTTCATGTAAGCGATCGCCGTAGGTGCTTTCCAGGACCAAATAGTCGGCTCGTTCTGGGCTGACTGGTGGCGTTAGCAACGGTTGATCGCGAGTCCCCAGATCGCCGCTGAAAACAAATCGCTCATCTTTATGGTCGAACTCAACATAGGCTGAACCCAACACGTGACCGGCTGGATGAAACCTCATCGTCAGCCCACCATCCAGATTGATCCACTTGTGATAGGGAACCGGTCGGATGAGGCGTTGAATGTCGTTAACAAACCGCTCGATGATTCGTCGATTGCGAGTCACACCAACGCGCAGAGCGTCCTCCAGAACCAGCGGAAGGAGTTTTGCAGAAGGCGGCGAGCAATAGATCGGATGATCGAAACCGGCTGCGATCAGTTGTGGAATACGGCCGACGTGATCCAAGTGGATATGCGTTACCACAAGGCCCATGACTCCGGTAAGCGAGAATTCAATCTCCTCTTCGCGATTTTTGGCATCTTTGCCTTGAAAGAGCCCGCAGTCAATCAACATCGACCGCTTAGAATCAACGACTAATTGGTGACACGATCCCGTAACACCTTGGTGGGCTCCGTGGTGGATGATCTCCATGAACTGAAACTCTTGGTAAGCGTGAAGGGCAAGGGCGAAAAGTGGCGCTGATCAGAAAAATTATTGGAGAGGCAGTCGAGTGTACGGCGAGTGTACGGCGAGTGGATGGCGAGTGGATGGCGAGTGGGCACCCATTGGTTCAACTCGCAGAAGTCCGTCAGGAGCTTCGTCCGCGACGGACGAATATTCTAATCTAATGACGAAGGCTTTTCTCGCTGTAAGATTCCGCTGCGCGCCCTAGTTTTCGGCAATTGAGATTGCGTAGCGGCCTTGTCTCTATAGTCAGTGCTCGAAAACCCTTGGCTTTCCATGATTTCACTTGGCATGCCTCCTTGGAGTAGAGGCTGGCTCGCTTATAATGCTTCCAGCGTTCGCGGCGGTGTTTAGCCGACGCGGGTATAGATGTGGAAGCAAGTCTCAGGCTAGCTTCAACGTTTAACCTATTGTACGTTCGGGTTTATTGTTGCTAGTCGTGGCAAACTAGCAGCAACCAGTTGGTAACCAATATGGAACCCAGTAACGTTGGAACGTGTCAAGGATTCGCCATAAGTCCTTGAGAAACAAGTAGTTGGCTGAGTGGTGGAATGGCAGACACACAGGACTTAAAATCCTGTGGGAGGTTACTCCCGTGCGGGTTCGATCCCCGCCTCAGCTACTGCTTTTTTGTCAGGAAGATATGCCCCAATGAATTTGTTGTTGATACGCTTGCCCATTTGGATGATGGTCCTGGCAACAGTCAGTGTTGCTCGAGCAGACATTATTGGACTTACCGGTCTGCAGCTTTCTAGCGTTGATAATGGACCGTTTGTCTCCAGCAGCTTTAACTATTCGACAAGTCCTTCGAATACTTTCAATATTGCTCCCGGCGCGGCGGGGTCTACCATCTCAGTCACCAATACTGGAACTAGAAGTACCAGTTCTGCTAGCTTGACTTGGCAGGTTAACCAATCGCGCTCTGCCGCGTCTTCAAGTTCAACCATTTCGCAATCGACGGCCTTCATCACAACCAG
>CAYWNG010000784.1:0-3063 GCA_964458685.1 uncultured Pirellulaceae bacterium | reverse complement strand
TGACGCCGTCGCCGTGGCCCTGGGCGCGAACATCGTGCTCACATTCAGCGAGGCCATCGATGCGTTGAGCGATTTCACTGCCTCTGCTGATCCGCTAACGTCGCTGGACCCTGCAGGCGACTTTACCAATGGCGGTACTCCACCACTAACCGAAGCTCTATCGCCAACCTCTATCTCTTTTTCTGCTGCTCAAGCCGGAAACGACTTCAACAATGTCGCTGTTGAATTTGAAGTTGGAACTTCCACCTCGGCAAGCTATGAGGCGGCGACCAAAACGATACGCTTGAGCTACGTTCCAGGGACAACGGCAATTGTCGATATTGCGAATGCACTAGACGGCCTGAATGACTTTAACGTCCTGTCCATCAATGGAGGAACATTTGGCACTACACTCGGTGATGCCGATACCGAAGCCAGTACGGGAATCACAGGCGGTGGAGTCCTTTTGGATAGCTTAGTTTTTGAACTGTTGGGAAGTGATGGCGCTCAGTCCTTCAACTTCCAAACAGGAACGAGTGTAGAACAGATTGCTGCAGCGTTAAACCTAGTCAGTGATGCCACCGGCGTCCAAGCCGAAGTGAACAGTACAACAGGCGTCCTGGAACTTCGCAGCGTCGCGTACGGAAGTGACGCCGTTGTTGGATTAAGCGTTATCTCCGAAGGGACTAACGGGATTTTTCGTTCAAGTGCGAGCGCTTTGCGAAGCACGGGAACCGACATTCAAGCCACGGTAAACGGCTTCAACGCCGCTGGAAGTGGCAATCGTCTGTTCGTGAATACGTCAACGCTGACTATGCAAATGACACTTGATCCCGACATGCCAGTAAACTCGCTCAGTTTCAACATTACTGGCGGTGGTGCGTTGTTCCAGCTTGGTGGGGATGTTGTCAGCAATCAACAAGCCAGACTCGGTATCGATTCGCTTGCAACCAGCACTCTAGGAGGTGCAAGCGGCAGACTTTATGAGATTGGTAGCGGGCAAGCCAAGTCTCTAGTCAACGACATCACCACTGCTGGAAAGATCGTCGATGAAGTGATCAGCAAGGTGACAAGCTTGCGTGGACGGTTGGGCGCATTTCAGGCCACAACGCTTGAAAGCAATGAAGTTTCGCTCTCCGATACGGTCGGCAATCTAACCGAAGCCGAAAGTACTGTGCGAGACGCTGATTTCGCTCGAGAGTCAGCCTTGCTCACACGGTCACAGATCTTAGTCCAATCTGGTACAACGGTTTTGGGAATCGCTAACCAAAACCCTCAGAACGTACTGCAGTTGTTGCAGCAGTAAATTCCTATCCCAGCTAACACTCTCTGAAGTCTCGCTATTCGGATTCACAGTTTTGAGCCCACACACGAAATCCCGAAATAGCGCAGCTTCATAAACAACGCTAACGGCGTGAATCTATTCGCGTTAGTTAAGACTTAACGTCTCGAAAACGGCAATCGTCACAGCGCAAGTCGACTAATCGTGATGCGAGCCAGCCCAGCCGTTCTTTGAGATCTCCGCGAAAAACAGCGAAAGCAGGTAGGCCTGTAACACCTAGCTAAGCTCTTTTCAAATTATCAGAAGCTCGGCAAATATCGCCTGGATGCATCCTAGCGAATAGCACATCGACCATCGTATAACTTCCGATGTTTGCGTTCGATGCTCTCTAGATGAATTTCTCAGGATTCGATTTGAGAATCCGTGAGAACTCTATTTGTAGGCGAATTCTAGCTCGCCTCTCCCCAATAGAGTTTTACCGTCATCGCGAACAACGAGTGTTCGCCGTTCATGGATCGTACTGATTGCGAATTAGTTCCGTTTCTGTCGTCCTCTCAATCCATCAGTGGAAGACAACTGTTCGGCGATTGCGTTTATCAACGGTCTGAAACATCAGGGAGTAATTTAGAATGACACGAATCAATACCAATACGGGCTCGTTGATTGCTCAGAATCGTCTCAATCGAACAAACGCAGACTTGCAGCAGTCGTTGACTCGATTGAGCACGGGCCTACGAATCAACACCGGCAAGGATGACCCAGCGGGCCTGATTGCCAGCGAAGCACTTCGCAGCGATATCACCAGCTTGAACAAAGCGATCTCCAACACCAAACGCGCGTCGCAAATCATTGCGACTGCAGACAGCGCTTTGGGACAAGTGAGTTCACTTTTGAACAACGTTCGTGGTCTAGTTGTTGAGGCAGCCAATTCGGGTGCACTTAGCGACTCAGAAATTGCTGCTAACCAGCTTCAGGTGGACAGTTCCTTGGAAGCGATTAACCGTATCGCTCGAACCACAACCTTCCAAGGGCGAAATCTGCTGGATGGCAGCTTAGACTTCTTGACGCAAGCTGGCACCAACTTTACGAACATCAAGGATCTGAAGATTGATCAAGCCAATCTAGGTCCAACCGGTCAACTTGGCGTCAACGTCTCTGTGTCGCAAGCCGCTCAGCAAGCACAAGTAGCC
Source organism: uncultured Pirellulaceae bacterium (assembly GCA_964458685.1). Lineage (GTDB taxonomy): Bacteria > Planctomycetota > Planctomycetia > Pirellulales > Pirellulaceae > Aureliella. Next base: position 612 of record CAYWNG010000784.1, on the reverse strand, counting down.
GTTGCTAACGTCACCGCCCCCGTAACGGGAGTCGCTGCCACCGGCTCGCTGACGTTGCAGAGCACCACCGCAGCAGCAGGCGCTGAACGAACACTTTCCTTCACGCAAACTGTCGCAGGTACGACTTCGACGACTGGATTGATTTCGATCGGTGGTGGTTCTACCTTCTCACTGACAACGAATGATCAGACCGCTGCCTTTAATGGAGAGACCGTAACGGTACAGACGACTGCCGCAGGCAACTTCTCTTCGATTACCATCGATGACACCAACGGCAACGTAATTGTAACCTTGGAAGAGGGCAAGACTCTAACTCAGGTCGTAGCTGATCTAGCCGGTCACAGTGACTTCACCATTGCACTCGGTGTTGATGGTGGTGGTCCCCTTACCAACACCAATACGGGTACCGGCACGTTTAACAACGCAGGTACTGCGGCGACTACAGAGACCGCAACCATTGAAGTGGTAGCAGACGTTGGCGGAGCTTCGACATTTAATTTCAACGTTACTACTGGAGCGGTACCACCCGTTAACCCGACCGCAACTTTCAATAGCGGAACGAACACGATTAACATCGTTGTTGGTACTGGCGGTGCTACGAACTTGGAAGCC
>CAYWNG010000783.1:0-3083 GCA_964458685.1 uncultured Pirellulaceae bacterium | reverse complement strand
CAAGCTCTAACTCTTTGGTAGTCTCTATCTCTTTGGGCGCGTCGAGTGCTTCTGGCTTTTGATTCGTACGCTCAGCGCCGCTTGGCTCGCTCTTTTTCTCGGCCTTGGGTTCTTCGACAACAGGCTTCGCCGCTCCGTAAGTCACCTTCTCGGATGGTGCCGGAGTTGGTGTACCCCAAAGACTCGCAGCCGAATATGGATCAGAGTAGCTCAGCACTACAGGCGACTGAACAATGTGCGGCACACGGACTCGCACTTCGTACTCTTCGTACTTCAAGACTCGCTTGGGAACCGTAACCTTCGTTTGAATGGCTTCGTTTTCGTAGTACTTGATCGGTACATCGCGAGAGACAGTCTCAGTCTTGTACGAAGTCTTTTCAACAGTCTTCGGACGCACCATCACTTGCTCGACCCAATCCACTCGATCCACAGGTACCTTGCGAGTCAGCGTTTGTGTGACGGGCTTTTGTACTGTGACGGGGATCTTGCGAGTCTCGTAAACGGGCTCCATACGAGTCACGTTGTACGGAATCTGCGTTTGTACCACTTCGCTTTGCATACGAGTGACTTGAACAGGCACTTGAACGCTCTGCACTTGAGGCATCAACGAAGTCTGTGGTACAGCGACTTGAACAGGATTAGGCTGGTAGTAGACCTGAGCATTGACGGTGCCCGGGGAAGTGTAGGGAACCCAGCCCAATCCACCGCGTCGATATCCCATTTGACCATACGGATCAGCCGACAAGCCGCCTGCCATCCAACGCAAACCATAACGCGTATCGCCAGGTGTGTAGATTGGTTGAGCTACGTACTGTCCTTGGTCGACGACTGTGTTTTGATAAGTCGTCACAGGTTGATAGGTCGTGTATTGCTGAGTCGTCAATTGCGTCTCGGTTACCGGACGCTGAACAACTTGGCTTTGCGTCTGCATGTAAGTCTCGGTACGAGGCCGATAACTCATGTAAGTCTCTTCGCGCTCGCTCGTTTCAGTAACGTACGAAGTCTCTTGATAGTCTTGATCGATCCAGTCGCGCTTGGTGACTGGCGTTCGTACCGTGTAGCGTTCTTCAACGGTACTCGTTTCGACAACGGGTCGCGTTGTTTGGTAGCTGCGAGTCTCAATACGCTCCTTCAATACAGGGCGATATTGAGTGATTGTTTGTTCTTCGTATTCCCAATCCCAAACGGGTCGCAGTCGCTTCTCAATGCGATCCTCGTAGACAGTCTCGCGCTTGACCGAATAGGTTGGCGCACACGGTGCGCCGGTTTGGGCGAATGCGTAGGAATCGACGGTAAGAGCGCCAATCGAGCTCAAGCCGAGAACGAGCAATCGCTTCCAATGCATGCGGATGTTTTGAAGCATCAAAGGAGGATGATGGATCATGTTACCAAGTATCCAAGAACTAAAAGGTTGGTGGAACCGGCGATACTGCCGACACGTTGGCGATCCATGCCCATCCATGCATTTTCAAGTTGCCAAGCCCCTGGACTCGACAGCTTGAAAGTAGGAGTTTGTCTTATTCTTGTTTTCAGCCGCTCAAGTGTCAAAGCTCAAAGTCGAGCTAGCAATAACAGCATCTCTACAAGTATAGGCAAATCCAAGGGTTACAACAAAACTTAGCTTCGGAATCCCCGATTGAGTCCTGGGACAGACTGTTCCGCAACGGCCAATCCCGCCTCAAAATCGCTACAAACCGAAGAGTTTATATTGAGCCAAACTGGAGAACCTTTCTCCAAAACGCAGGCTCCCCCACCCTCAATCTATGTGTTTGAGCCCGTGATTGAAGCGGATTTTTAGTCTAAGTGCTGAAAATCACCCAGAAGGCCCCTCCAGCCGTCCGTTTATGACGACCAGGTAAAATAGCCATGCGGATGAACTTCACGTTTTTGGCTGCTGGGAGTACCATACTGGCCTTCAAGAAACGACCCAAACCGCTGCAGTTCGGATTGTGACGCCCCAGGTTGGTGGCCCCGATTCGATCGTCGAGCAGCAAAGCTAACTAGCAAACACACTCGCAAGAAGTACAAATGGAAGCAGGAATTGTTGGATTACCGAATGTTGGCAAGAGCACGCTCTTTAATGCGCTTACCAGCTCGAAAGCTGCCCAAGCTGCCAATTATCCGTTTTGCACCATCGAGCCCAACGAAGGGATCGTGCCTGTTCCTGATAGTCGTTTGGATCGCATCGCTGCTCTGATCAAGCCACAACGCATCATTCCCGCGGCGCTAAAGCTTGTTGACATCGCAGGTATCGTCAAAGGCGCCAGTGAAGGGCAGGGGCTGGGCAATAAATTCCTAAGCCACATTCGCGAAGTCGATGCCATTCTTCAAGTCGTCCGCTGCTTTGAAGACGAGGATGTCATTCACGTCTCGGGTTCAGTCGATCCAGTTTCCGATGTTGAGATCATCGAGACTGAATTGATGCTCTCCGATATTCAGACTTTGGAAAACGCGCTACCCAAAGCTGAACGATCGGCGAAGAGCGGCGATAAAGAAGCTAAGGTACGCGTCGCTGCCATTCAACGCTGCATGCAACGTTTGGCCACCGATCAACCGCTGCGAAAATTGCAATTGCCTGAGACCGAAGCCAAAGAGATCTCCAGCTATGGTCTGATGACTGCCAAGCCCGTGCTGTACATCGCCAATGTCAACGAGGATGACTTGGAAGGTAAAGGCCCGCTGCCAACCGCGCTGCGAGCGTACGCTGAAAAGATCGGCGCGCTGGTCGTGCCTGTTTGTGCAAAGCTGGAAGCGGAACTTGCCGAGCTGGAAGAGCCTGACCGCGGCGAGATGCTTCAGTCGATGGGACTGACCGAACCAGCCCTAGCCGTCGTCGCGCGCGAAACCTATCGCACACTAGGATTGCAAAGCTACTTTACCGCCGGTGAAAAAGAGGTCCGAGCTTGGACCGTACCCATCGGCGCGACAGCTCCTCAAGGTGCCGGCGTGATCCACACCGACTTTGAACGCGGCTTCATTCGCTGCGAAGTCTACTCGTTGGAAGATCTTGAAACCTACAAGACCGAAAAAGAAATTCGCCAAAACGGCAAACTTCGCACCGAAGGCAAGACCTACATCTTGCA
>CAYWNG010000782.1:0-3099 GCA_964458685.1 uncultured Pirellulaceae bacterium | reverse complement strand
GCCTTCAACATATTCGAGCACAAAATACGGCGAACCGCCCGATTGTCCAATCCGGTAAATGTTGACGATATTCTGGTGCTGAACTTGCGCTGTAGATTGAGCTTCGGCAATGAGTCGGTTGACCGTTTGAGTGTCAACACGATTGGCGTGAATCATCTTCACCGCGACTTTTCGCTTCAGTTGACTATCAAACCCTAAATAGACAACTCCCATACCACCACGCCCTAGTATTCGCTCGATTCGCAATCCATCGAAATGAGGAAGTACCGTGGACTGGTCCGATGCCTGTAAGCCTGCGAAAAGCTGAGTCGAGTCGCTTGATGAATCAACATGCAAATCAGTTAAGGCAAGACCGTCACTCGCAAACTGCTTTTTCCCATCGATCGAGAGGGTCGAGTTCGCAATAGCATCGATTCCATCCTCAGTACCATCCAAGGATCGATCCGTGGCATTTTGACGATCGCTGTTTCCAGTGACTCTAGCCGCTTGTCTTATATGCAACAACAGTTGTTCGCGACTACCTGGAAGGCCATTTTGATTACAGAAATCTGTCGGCGAAATAAAGTTGTTTGTTGCTATCTCTGCTAGCCATGACTCAAACAAATCTTGAATATTATCCGAGGTATTCATCGTTCGTGAGACTCCCTTGAGGCATTCAGAATTCAATCTTATCGTACCACTAAGTTCTTAACAAAGAATCGTACAATAATAGACAGGCAGCTTTGCACCGCAAGCAACTTCCAATTACCCTAAGAAGAATTTCTAAATTCTGCTAAATCATTGCCAATCACAGTGAATCGTGGCACAGTTCATAATCTGTCGATTGGTTCTTCTTTTCGAATGACCGCGGCGAGATGCTCAAGAGCGGAGGCAGTGTTTGGTGCTTTCGAGCTTGCCAAGCTGGCCGAGATACACCATCAGCACGATCGTGTTGGCGCTCAAAGCGAGCATCGAAAAATCGCTTGTTAGGATTCTAGGACCGCGGACCGGATTGCAAGTTGTTGAGCAGGTATCGCAGAATGTGCATTCGGACATGCATAACTGTACCATCGCCCTCGCGAAGTCCGTGATCGCGATTGGGATAGACCATGTAGTCAAACGGCTTGCCTAAAGAGATCAGTCGATCGACCAGCCCTTCGATGATCTGAATGTGCGTATTGGTCTCGCCAGAACCAGTCATGATCAACAACTTGCCTTTGAGTCCTTCAGCGAAGTTGATCGGCGCAGACTTTTCGTATCCCTCGGCGTTGACGTCGCGAGTCCGCATGAAGATCTCTTGAAACCAAGCGTTATAGAGATGCGGCTGAGGCTTAGGGACAACGGCGATGCCAACATGATAGGAGTCTGGCTTACGAAATAGCGCATTGAGTGTGTTTGAACCTCCGCCGCTCCAGCCCCAAATTCCAACGCGGTCGGTATCGATAAAGTCATATTGCTTAGCGAGAGCCTTCAAGCCAGCCTCTTGCTCCTCAGTTGAGAGCGGCCCCAGACTTCCGAAGATAGCTCTTCGCCACGCGGCTCCCTTGGGACAGGGCGTCCCGCGATTATCGATCGATACCACAACATATCCCAACTCAGCGACGACTCGATGAAAATCGATCTGCGCCGCTCCCCATTCATTCAGCACTGTCTGAGCGTGAGGCTCACCGTAAACGTAAATGAAGAGCGGATACTTCTTAGCTGGGTTAAAGTCTTTGGGCTTTAACATCCATGCATCGAACTGAAGACCATTGCCGACATCAAGCTTCAAAAACTCTGCAGGCCGACAGCTCAACTTATCCATGCTGTCGCGAATCTCCGAGTTATCCTCTAAGACCTTCACAACGCGATGCGTTTCCACTTCAATCAGTGCATGCACTGGAGGCGTGTTCAATGTTGAGAAGCTGTGTATCGCCCGCTTGGCATCTGGCGAGAACAAATAACTGTGTGTGCCGATTTGATTCTCTGGCGAGACTCGATCGGCCTTTCCGGTTCCATCGAGTGAAACTCGGTAAAGATACTTTTGCGTTCCATCGTTGGGCGATGCGTAAAAGTAATACCATCCTCGATCTTCGTCGATTATCGCGCGATCGATGATGTCGTAGTCGCCCGGTGTGAGTAGTGACAATTCCTTGCCATCGCGAGAGTAGCGATAAGCGTGCCGCCATCCATCCTTTTCACTAATGACGACGAACTCTTGACCGCCGCGAATCCATATGAGCCCCGAGTTCTTACCTTGACTGGACTCGACCCAGGCCTTGTCGTTCTCAGAGAAGATCGTCTTGACGTCGCCGCCAACGCCGATCAATAAAAAGTCTCGTTTGTCACGAAAGCGACTGAATCGCTCAACCAGCACTTCTTGCGAGTTTCCCGCCCATTCGACTTGCCCCAAGTAAATGCCTTCCTCGGGGCACTCGACCGGCAGCCATGTGAGTTGCTCGCCATCGATATTCACCACTCCAATCCGCAGCTTTTCAATCTGTCCGCCAACCCGAGCGAATCGATTCTGTTGCACTTCCGGGTACGATGGATCGCCCGGCACCAAGACCCATCTCTGCCGCACATCGCTGTAGTCGGCTTCGACAAACAGGACCTTGGTGCCATCGGGACTCAAGACCGGATTGCGAAAATCAACTTGGCGATCTTCTGTCGCTTTTGCGAGCGTCACCTCAGTTTGTGTCTTTCGATTAATGGCGATGAGCTTTCCACCGCGAACGTCTATCTGAAAATCACCAACTGTGGATCGACGTCCGCTGTTCGAGCGATTCGCTATCTGGTCTTCCGTAGCAGCTCGACGTGATCCTGTTAGTGAGTCGTAGAACCAAGGAGTCTGCTTTTGGGTAACGGGATCGGCTTCGTCAAGCAAGAAGCCTGAACTGTCGCTCAGCCAATTCGGCCGAAAGCTCTTTGGGCGAAACTCGCCGCGTTCGTAGATCCCTTTCAGTCGAGGCTCCGCATGGCTTTGCCAGCTTGGATCTTGCGAGGTTTGAGCACAGGACGACTCTGCTGTGAGCACTGCGAGCAGGGGAGACAACAGCAGGACGGTGGCAAGCTGAGCTGCCCACGGTAGAAATGTGCGATACATGGTTAGAATCCTGGGCTACAATCGCGGAAGTGCCC